>JACNLL010000007.1 GCA_014381545.1 Candidatus Desulfaltia bathyphila | reverse complement strand
TTTAGCCAGGTGAAAGCTGAATCCCAAAATTGGTCACAGAGAGAGCAAAATTAGACTTTTTACGAGTTCATCAATCCTGAGTATCCTTGCCTGCCTGCCTTGGAGGGTTAATTATGTCAAAAAAGTTACGTAAAAAATAGGACAACAAAATGGCTTCAATTAGATTAATTATAGTTGCGGTTGGCGGGCAGGGAAATCTACTTGCTTCAAAGGTGCTTGGAGAAGCAGCCCTTATTTCCGACATTCCGGTTCGCATGAGTGAAATACACGGCATGGCCCAAAGGGGTGGGGTGGTTGAATCCGCCGTTGTATTCGGCAGCGCAAAAAGCAGTATAATATCTGACGGCGAGGCAGATGTGCTGGTGGGGTTTGAACCCTCGGAAACGCTAAGAGCCCTCAATAAATGCAATTCCAAAACAATTGTAATCACCAACCTTTCCTGCCTTCCGCCATTTACCGTAGCTCTTGGAAAAGGTGTTTACCCTGATCTTGATAAAGTGCAGGATCTGATCCGAGCCAAAACCAAACATCTTATTGCCTTTAATGCCGCTGATCTTGCAAAACAGGCAGGTAATATTCTGTCGGTTAACATTGTCTTGCTGGGTGCCCTGATTCAAACAGGCATCCTCCCGCTGTCGGCAGACAGCGTTAAAGAGGCAATACAGACGAAAACAAAAAAAAACTTTGTGAAATCTAATTTAAAGGCTTTTGAGCTTGGCTTTGCCGCTGCAAAAGAACTTGGTTAAAAAGTTTTTCGATGAATATTAAAAAAAGATTATATTTTGTGCTGATTGCCATTTTTGTCATAATATCGGCAGGAAGCATAGGCTATTATATTCTGTTTGGCGGAAAACCAAAGTTCATGGATTGTATATTCATGACGGTAATTTCATTAACCAGCGTTGGTTACGGCGAGATTCTCCCGGTTACAGGCAATGCCACTGCACAGATATTTACCATGATTCTCATCACCTTTGGGATGGGGATCCTGCTCTACGGCATAAGCAGCATGACAGCATTATTGGTTGAGGGAGACCTCACCGGAATATTGAGGAAAAAACAGATGGATAAAGAGATAAAAAAGTTAAATAACCATTATATCGTATGCGGCGGCGGCGAAACAGGATGCCCTCTCCTTGAAGAACTTATCAAAAACCGTGAACAGGTTGTTCTAATAGAACTTGATGAAAAGAATATTGAGCGGTGCAGCCGGGTAGAAAACCTGCTTTATATCAAAGGGGACGCTACAGATGATCAGAATCTTTTAGCCGCAGGTATTGAAAGGGCAGCCGGAATCATCATTGCCCTTCCTTCAGACAAAGACAACCTTTATATTACAATGACCGCGAGAATGCTCAACAAAAAAATACGGATAATAAGCAGAATGACAAATCAGAAGCTGATGCCGAAACTTAAAAAGGCCGGCGCAGACAGCGTTGTGTCGCCGAATTTTATTGGAGCGCTTCGCATGGCATCTGAAATGATTCGTCCTGCTGCCGTTGATTTCCTTGACAGCATGCTTCGCAGCAGAAAACATCAGTTAAGGATTCATGAAATAACCGTTTCAGCGCATTCAAATGCTGTAGGGAAAAAAATCAGCGAATCGGGTATCAAGGACAAATTCAACCTCCTGATTCTTGGCGCAAAACAAAATTCCGAAGAAATTGAATTTAACCCTTCCCCTTCACAAGTCCTGAAAGAGGGAATGATATTGATAGTAATGGGAAAGGTTGACGATATTGCCAGGGCAAGAAAGGGTTTGTAGTAAAAATATGCGACCAATATGGCTGAGTCAAGATTTAAAGGTTGTCAAGGTAATTGATCAAAGACTTCTTCCGCATCGGTTTGTGGTTGCAGATCTTAAAAGTGTCGATGATGTCATAAAAGCTATAAAGGAAACATATGTGAGAGGCGCCCCCCTGATAGGTGTTACGGCAGCATACGGGGTTTACCTGGTCGTCTTAAATGCTAAAGATAAACCAATAAGCAACGATTTTCTGATAAAAGAGTGTAAAAGGATAAAATCTGCAAGGCTTACGGCGATAAATCTTGCCTGGGCTGTTGATAAGGTTTTAGCTGAAACACTCAAAGCAAAAACATCATCTGGAAAAATTAAAGCAGCCCTTAATGAGGCTGAAAGAATCGTCGAAACAGAGGTCGAACACTGCAGGAAAATAGGTGAAAACGGCCTAAACCTAATTACAGAGATAAGCCGCAAAAAAGGGAATCAAACCGTCAACATTCTCACCCATTGCAATGCAGGATGGCTCGCCTGTGTGGAATATGGAACCGCTACCGCTCCGATCTATGCTGCGTTTGAAAAAGGTATAGACATACATGTGTGGGTGGACGAGACAAGACCGCTAAATCAGGGTTCAAGACTGACAGCATGGGAACTCGGCAAACACGGTGTAAAACATACTGTAATTGCCGACAATGCGGGCGGCCATCTCATGCAGCACGGCATGGTGGATATTGTGATCGTGGGTTCCGACAGGACTACCCATACCGGCGATGTCGCCAATAAAATCGGAACATATCTCAAGGCGCTGGCGGCCATGGATAACAACATCCCCTTTTATGTTGCCCTTCCATCCAGCACCTTTGACTGGGACTTAAAAGACGGGGTAAAAGAGATACCCATAGAAATGCGTGATCCTGATGAAATAAGGTATGTGCAGGGCTTTGACCGGGGGATGATAAAAAGCGTTCTGATTACCCCTGAAAGCAGCCTTGCCGTAAACTTTGCTTTTGATGTTACGCCTGCAAGACTTGTAACAGGTTTTATTACCGAAAATGGTATATGCCAGGCAACAGAGCAGGATATACGCAGCCTGTTCCCTGATCAGGAAACGCCTTGACATTGTTCTATCTAAACATTTAGAATTTAATATGCTGACAAAACTTGAAAAAAGGATCCTGGCCTCAATCCAGGGCGACATCTCCGTAACAAAGCAGCCGTATCTCGAAATAGCAGAGCAATTAGGTATTTCAGAAAATACTTTTCTGGAAAAGCTGAAAGAGCTTTGCGACAGGGGTGTAATACGACGTTTTGGCGCAACCATACGGCACCAGAAATCAGGGTTTAAAGCAAATGCCATGGTAGCCTGGAAGGTTGACGAAAAACAGATAGATGAAGTCGGAAAAAAGATGGCATCTTTCAGGCAGGTTTCACACTGTTACAGGCGAAACCCCAATGGCGATTGGCCATACAACCTCTACACCATGATTCACGCCGGGGATGAAGAGTCCTGCAGGAAAACAGCGTTAAAGATGTCGGAAGCAACCTCGGTCAATACATATACACTCCTTTTCAGCCGCGAGGAACTGAAAAAAACCTCGATGGAATACTTTCCGCAGGATAATAAAGAATAAAAGTAAACCACGACACCCCAAACATTCTGCTTGTAAATCCCTGGATCTGCGACTTTGCAGCTTACGACTTCTGGGCAAAGCCGATGGGACTTCTCACCCTTGTCTCCATAAGTGTGCGGTTTCACACCCCCAATGCTGTCCATATCCAGTGCATTTCGGATCAAACAGCAGATCTGATGTATAAAGCAGGCTTTAAAACCCTGCGTCTTGGGCTCGAAACCGCAGCCTTTCAAAAAAGAAAGGATTTTGACAAAAAGGTAACCAAGGATGAATTTATGCGGGCTGTTGCCTGTCTGAAGAATGCAGGCTTTAATAAAGATCAGGTCGGCGCATATCTGTTAGCTGGTCTGCCTGGACAAAGGATAAGCTCAATTGAAGATTCCATCAAAACCGTTAAACAAAATAATATAACACCTGTTATCGCCTATTATTCACCGATTCCTCACACAGCCATGTGGAAAAAGGCTCTCGCCTCCTCGCGTTACGAACTCGAATCAGACCCTGTATTTACAAACAACTCAATACTGCCGTGTCAACATGAGCCCTTTTCATGGGAAACAATTTCATACCTGAAAAACCTCGCCGCATCATAATCCAACTGATAGCTGTTCCGCAAATTCACTCTGGTCTTTAAACTGCAAAACTAAAGGGCGTTATAATGCTTGTCCGCATAATACTTTCTAAAATAAATACTGGTATTTGACATTAGAGGCTACTACTTGATAATGTTGTAATTAACTAAAAAAATCTGTAATAAATAAAATTAGCTTGAAGCATTGTACTCTCAGGAAAGAGGCCAAATGGTATTTTCTGGATTGGACATTTGCCGGCAGCGAAAGCAGCCGATTTAAAAAAAGGAAAAAACATGCTTAAACTGACATCTATTGATCTAAAAAAAGTGAAAACGGAAACACTAATTATACCTGTTTGTGAGGATAAAACAATTCATGACAATCCAACGATATCCTTGCTTATTAAAAAAGCAAAGCAGCTCAAGGAGTTTACAGGCAAAAAGGATGATGAAGTAGTCTTTTATGACCTCTCTAAAATTAAAGCAAAAAGGGTGATGTTTCTTGGACTTGGGAAACTTGAAAAAATCGATCCTGAAGCGTTGCGGGTATTTGCGGGTAGAGCAGTAAAAAAATGCATGAAAATAAATCTTCCTGAAGCCCTTCTGGCCGTTCCCTGCGGCAAAAATATAAAAATCGATGTTGCATCAGCGCTTGAGGCCATGATGGAAGGGGCGTTTCTTGGAAATCATATTTTTGACAAATATAAAAAGGAGAAAAAAATAAAGCCTCTCAAGAAAATCGATCTTCTTGTGAAGCCCGATGAGGAAAAAAAATACAGCGGATTACCAACACGTATCTCAACTGTTTGTGCGGGAACCATCCTGGCGAGAGAGTGGGTCAGCACCCCGTCCAATGACAAAAAACCTGAACTGTTTGCAAAATCAATTGCGACTTTAGCCGGAAAAGAAAAACTCAAAGTCAGCGTGCTTAATGAAAAAGAGCTGAAACAGAAAAAGTTTGGAGCTTTGCTTGCTGTTGCGGCCGGCAGTCAGAGCAAGGCAAGAATGGTTGTTCTGGAATACAGTCCCAAAGGCGCCAAAAAGACCATCGCTCTTGTAGGCAAGGGCGTTACTTTTGATTCCGGAGGCATAAATCTAAAACCCACCGGTTCCCTTGAGGGTATGAAAGCGGATATGTCCGGAGCCGCCGCAGTCGCTGCAACCCTGATTACTGTGGCAAGGCAAAAGCTTGATGTAAGTGTCGTCGGGGTAATCCCGATCGTTGAAAACATGCCGTCTGGCAGCGCCTGCCGTCCCGGAGATGTCATAAAAAGCTATGATGGCAAAACAGTTGAAATAGGCAATACAGATGCGGAAGGCAGGCTCATATTGATAGATGCGATCTCCTTTTGTATAAAAAAATATAAACCGCATACTATTATTGATATAGCGACACTAACCGGAGCATGTGTCATAGCATTAGGGGGAAAAATCGCTGGAGTGCTCTCTTTTGATGATAAACTGGCAAAAGCTATAGAATTATCCGGCAAAAAAACTCATGAACGCTGCTGGAGACTGCCCATGCCTGATGATTACAAAGAGCTTCTCAAGAGCGATCTGGCCGACATAAAAAACATAAGCAGTTCACGCTGGGGCGGCGCTATTACAGGCGCCCTTTTCCTTTCAGAGTTTGCCGGAAAAGCCAGATGGGCTCATATCGATATTGCGGGACCGGCTTATATCAAAAAAGGGCATGGATACTGTAGCGCAGGCGGTACTGGCTTTGGCGTACGGCTTTTTTGTGATTTGCTTGACAAAATATAAAACAATAGATTTCGGCTTTACTAATGCGAACCATTATATTTGCAAATGGGATTATTGATGATACCGGCTCTGTCTTTAGCGGAAATGATTTAATCATTGCTGCAGATGGCGGGCTGCATCATTGCCTGAGTTTAGGCATAACTCCTGATGTAGTAATAGGAGATATTGACTCTCTTACCGCCAATGATATAAATGGACTGCAAATCGCAAACGTAGAGATCATACGTTATCCGGCAAAAAAGGATCAAACCGATCTGGAGCTGGCCTTAAAGCTTGCTATTGACCGCGGCGCTGATGAAATCGTTGTGTTCGGCGCCATGGGCGGCCGCTGGGATATGAGTATTGCAAATATTTTGCTTCCGGCAGAGCAAAACCTGTCCAATGCAACCATCCGTATTATAGACGGACGCCATGAAATCATGCTGCTGCGGGCAGGAAAAGAGATAACATTCCATGGGGAAAAGGGCGATATCCTCTCTCTGATTCCTCTTGGCCGTGATGCGCTGGGCATAACAACTATCGGACTGGAATATCCCCTGAAGGATGATGTATTGAAATTTGGCTCAAGCCGTGGGATCAGCAACGTATTTATCGAAAATTCGGCCACGGTATTTCTAAAACAGGGCCTGCTGCTCTGTGTTCATATTCGTAAAGAGTTTGAAGTGCCTAAAGTAAGCTAAAATGCCTATCCCATATATACGGAAAGCACATCCTTTCTTGCATTAACATGCTGTATCCTGACCTGAATCAGGTCCTCGGGCTTTAAATCTATTCCGCTCGATACCGGCAGCTCACATTCTATCATATATTCCTTCATAAGCGCCAGGTAGCTGTCCTTCCGTTTAAACAGCACAACAGCCTCCTCCTTTTGGTTAATTCTTGTTTCAAGATACTTAAGCAGCCAGTATCTGTGGCGGCTGTTTTGAATTTTCAGCACACAGTTCATGGGCTGCTCAAGCAATTGAATTATGCGTTGTATGTCCTCGATACTATAAGGCTCTTCCAGCCCGAGAATGGCCCGAATCTGGCGCTGCGTCGCAAAGTCATAATATTTGCGGATAGGTGATGTAGCGGTAACATAAGCCTCCAGCCCCAGTCCTGAGTGATGTTCCGGCTCCATGCTCAGCACATAACGGCTTAGCAGCTTTCGTTGCATCCAGTTTTGGAATAGAGTTCCCTCATTGCCTTTGTAGAGACGCGCGCGTGGTTCCGGCTGGGATCTGAAAATTGCAGGCGCGTCATGTTTTGCCAGGAAACGGGCCATCAGCCAGTTGGCCATTATCATTATCTCCGCAACCAGCATCCTTCCAGGGCTTTCCCTTTGTATCCTACTTATTGTTAGTTCTCCTGCCTCATTTGTCCGGATATTGATTTCAGGCAAAGTTATCTGCACTGCGCCCCTGCCAAGCCTGAATTCACGAAATTTTTTTGCTATGTCATACAGGATGCCTATTTTCCTGTTATCCTCTGCAATCATGTTAACATCATAATATGTGAGCTGCTGTTTTACCCTTATAAGGCTTGGAATAATCTCAAAATCGATTATTTGAAGCTCCCCGCAGCAAGTTGCGGGGAATCTTCGACCGTAAGGAAGCTTGCTATTTTCAGATTCGCTCGCTAACCCCGCAGCAAGCTGCGGAGAATGCGCTCGCTTTTGCGGTTCAAAAAACCGGCTTAATTTTACCATTACACTTATGGCCGGACGCAATTCGCCTGCTTTCAGGCTGCATAGATCCTCGGCAAAGCATGCCGGCAGCATCGGTATTTTTCTGTCGAGCGTGTAAATCGAGCTTCCGCGAACAAGGGCTTCCTCGTCAATAATATTCCTCTTTTTGATATAATGGCCCACATCGGATATATGAATACCAAGCCTGTAATGATCACCCATCTCCTCAATGCTTAGAGCATCATCAAAATCTGTGGTCGACTGCCCGTCTATCGTAATAACAGGAAGCATGGTCAGATCCACTCGACCCCGCCAGACTGACGGCGGGCAAGCTCTGACCCCGCCAGACTCACGACGGGCAAGCTCTGACCCCGCCAGCTCTGCCGCCTTTTTCATTACCTCCGCAGGAAAAGAGATCGGAATTTTATATCTATGCAGCTCAATATTTTCATTTTTATCCCACACACCCAGCTTTACGAGAAGCGGAAAAACAGCTTCACCAGCTCTTATGCCTGCCTTTTCAAGTATTGCTTTGCCAAGAGCATAATAGGGACTTTCCTTTTCAAACAGATAAAAGGATTTTAATATCTCTATATATTCTAAGGACAGGGAATCAGGCGAAAAATAGCCTTTATCTCTATTGACCAGTTTAAGCCATGCCCCGCCCTCCTCTATTATCCGATTTCTTCGAGCCTCTTCCCTTCTATGGGCGGCAATCTGCTCAACCCGCTTTTCTGAATTCGGGAAAAAGCGATTATGGTCAAACTTAAAATAGAGCCTGTCGTTAAAAATTGCCCTGACAACAGCGGCCTCGTGATCGCCGTCAGGATTATCCGGAAAACATAAGCAGGTCATTGTGGCCATATCAACCCATTCCTGCTCTGCATGCAATACATCCCATAGCTCCCTGATATTTACACTGCCGACCAGATCTTTGCGCTTGTTTGACGTTTTCTTTAAAGATTCAACCAGGTTATATCTGCTTAATGATAGATCGATATATGTGCTGGATTTATGTGAAATGCGGCTCAGGGAAAGTTTTACTTCCCTGTCATTTTCCGTAAGGAGCCGCAACCTCTTATTTTTAACTTCCATAACAACCGCGCATATTATTTTCTGGCGGTCGATATATTCAATAATATTTCCTGGTTTCATAATTAAAATCATAACAACCAGCCCTGTGAAAGTCAATCTGCGGATGCCGTTAAGTTGTTTGACCACAGGCTGATTCTTTAGTAAAAAAAATAAGGAAATTTTGCGGCTTTTCGGCTTCACGCGGCGCACCTGCTGCGACGTGTCGCTATCACGGCGAGAGCACCCCTGCCGCGACGGGCGCGAGCACGGCGGGTGCGCTGCACGTGCGTGAGATACTTTTCAATGATATTGGCTGTCTAAATGTTAATCCAATGAAATCATTACATTTAATAAAACCCTATTTTTCTGAAAACAGATATTTAATTGTCTGCGGTCTTATCTGCCTGATTGCTGTTGATATGCTTCAGCTTATTATCCCAAGAATAATTAAATGGGCTGTTGACGATCTTACATTATTTAATATCGATTTAACCGGTCTGTCATCATATGCCCTTTATATCGTGGGAATCGCCGTAATGATCGGGCTGTTCAGGTATGGATGGCGGCGCTGTCTCATAGGAACTTCGAGAAGGGCTGAAGAAGGTCTGCGAAACATCCTTTTTGCACATATTCAAACACTTTCAGCTTCATATTTCGACAGGGTAAAAACCGGCGACTTAATGGCGCATGCAACCAACGACATTCAACATGTTCGGATGGCAATAGGCATGGGCATGGTCGCCCTTACAGACGCCATTGTGCTTGGCACAGCGGCCATAGGTTTCATGTTGTATATCAACAAGTTGCTGACATTAATCGTTTTAATCCCCATGCCGCTGGTAGTGTTAGGCGCCCGTTTTTTCAGCAAAAAGATGCACCGGCTTTACGGCGAAGTGCAGAGAACGTTTGCGAATTTGACAGAGGCTGTAAGGGAGAGGTTTGCAGGCATACGCATCATAAAGGCATATAACAGGGAAAGAGATGAGTCTTTGAAATTAGAGGCCATATCAAGCGATTACATTGCTAAAAATCTCAGGCTGGCAAGAATTACCGGTTCCTTTTTCCCTATGATGCTCCTTTTTTCAAACCTGAGCCTTGCAATACTGCTCTACCTTGGGGGGCGGCAAACCATAGTTTTAACCATAACACCTGGCGATTTTGTAGCCTTCATAAGCTATATAGGACTTTTAACATGGCCTATGATGGCCATGGGATGGGTAATTAACCTTATCCAGCGGGGAAGAGCATCATTAGACAGGATCGACAGGATATTACAGACCAAACCCGATATTGTGGACATGCCCGGCGCAAAATCCATAACTGGTTTGAGTGGTGACATTACTTTTGAAAATGTATCATTTGCATATAAACACAGAAATCTGCCTGTATTAAACGAAATAAATATCACGCTGGATAAGGGAAAGACACTGGGTATTGTCGGCCCTCCGGGAAGCGGCAAAACAACCCTTATAAGTCTTATACCCAGGCTCTTTGATGTATCTTCGGGTCGCATTCTGATTGACGGTATCGACATACCCCAAATGCGGGTTTACGATCTAAGATCTTTGATTTCATTTATGCCCCAGGAACCGTTTCTGTTTGCAAGCACAATCAG
Organism: Candidatus Desulfaltia bathyphila; assembly: GCA_014381545.1. Lineage (GTDB taxonomy): Bacteria > Desulfobacterota > Desulfobacteria > Desulfobacterales > ETH-SRB1 > Desulfaltia > Desulfaltia bathyphila. The sequence continues at coordinate 12,630 of JACNLL010000007.1, read as the reverse complement.
AGAAAACATTATATTCGGCAACAATAAAATAAAAAATTCAGAATTAATAACCGCGACAAAAAAAGCATCTTTATACGATACCATCAAGCTGTTTCATAATGGTTTTGAAACAGCCATAGGCGAAAAGGGAGTAATCCTGTCCGGCGGGCAGAAACAGCGCATTGCCCTTGCCCGTGCTCTGCTGAAAGAAGCGCCTGTTTTGATCTTTGACGATCCCATCAGCCAGGTAGACGTTGAAACAGGCAATGACATCATAAACAGCATCAAGTCGCTGGCTGGTGAAAAGACGATAATCATCGTCTCGCACCGGCTTTCCGCAGTTCGATTTGCCGATCAGATTATCACTCTTGACAGAGGCAAAATTGTGGAATCAGGCACACATGCCGAATTAATGGAATATGATAAATACTATGCAAAAACATATAGGCTGCAGGAAATTGAAGAGGAATTGAATGCGCACTGATTTTGGATACTTCGAAGAAAAGAAGTTAGGCAAACCTTATGATGTCAAGCTGCTGAAGCGTCTATACCCTTTTACCCTGCCATATAAAATCCTTTTTGCCGCTTCGATCCTTCTCGTTGTTTTTATAACGCTGCTTGATCTTTCTCTTCCTTACATTACAAAGATAGCAATCGACAGGTATATTGTGCCGCAAATCACGCCGGACAAACTCGAAAACAGGAATTCTGCCGGACATAAAACAAGATCCTTGAGGGCTGATATATCGGACCCGGAAATAAAAACAGTGGTCAACAACTATCCGGATTTATTCGAGCCGGATTTATTGAAGACAGATGGCAATTTTGTTTATATCCCCTTTGATAAACTGTCACGGCTGAACAAAAAAGAGCTTGCTGTATTGCGCAAAACCGATCTTTCAGGAATAACCGGCATTACATCCATTTTCCTCGCCATAATAATAATAAACTTTGCGCTTAATTTTATCCGGATAATGATCATGGAATACACCGGCCAGAAGATAATGCATGATTTAAGGATGCGGCTCTTTACGCATATCCAGAGCCTGTCAATAGCCTTTTTTAACCGCAACCCGGTGGGACGTCTTGTAACACGGGTTACAAATGATATTCAAAACATGCACGAGCTTTTTACCTCTGTAATTGCCTTTGTTTTCAAGGATCTGTTTTTACTAATCGGGATTGCTCTGGTTCTCCTTAGTATTAATCTGCGCCTTGCCCTTGTCTCCTTTGCCGTTCTTCCTTTTGTTGTGTATGCTTCCATACATTTCTCGGTTCGCGCCCGCGATGCTTTCAGGGCTTTGAGAATAAAAATCGCTCAGATAAACACAAGGCTTGCGGAAACCATAGAGGGAATAAAGGTTATTCAGCTCTTCTTGCATGAAAAGAAAAATTACCATAATTTTGCGAGGCTGAATCATGAAAATTATCTGGCAGGCATGAAACAGGTCCGGGTCTTTGCAGTCTTCATGCCAGTTGTAGAGCTTCTGGGAGCTATTGCCCTTGCTGTTATCATCTATTATGGCGGAGGCAAGGTTATTGCGGAAAGCATAAGCCTTGGCGCCCTCGTTGCCTTTATTGCCTATATGAAGATGTTCTTCAGGCCAATAAGAGACATAGCTGAAAAGTATAATATCATGCAAAATGCCATGGCCTCTGCTGAAAGGATATTTCAAATTTTAGACAACAGGGAAAGCATGCCTCAACCGATTATCGGCCCTGGCTCCAAACCCCTTTCCCTTGAAAAAATTCATGAAATTACATTAGAGAATGTTTCCTTTGGCTATGTCACAGATGAAACCGTGCTTAAAGAGATTTCCTTTAAACTTGTTGCAGGCGAAACAGTTGCCGTTGTCGGACGGACAGGCTCTGGAAAGACTACCTTAATAAATCTGATTGCCAGGTTTTACGACCCTGTATCAGGAAGGATTACAATAAACGGAATCGATATAAAAAATTATCCGGCCTCTGTTGTCAGATCAAAAATGGCGCTGGTTATGCAGGATCCATTTTTGTTCTCAAGAACCATTAGGGACAATATACGCCAGGCGAAAACGGATATTTCAGAAGAAATGATTGACCATGTCTTAGAAGCTTCAAATTGCAAAACACTGATAAACAGGCTGCCGGAAGGCCTTGATACCATTCTCTCTGAAAGCGGAGCATCAATTTCAAGCGGTGAGCGCCAGCTTATTTCCATTGCAAGGGCTTTTGCAAGCAATCCTGATCTTATTATACTTGATGAGGCAACCTCTTATATCGATTCTGAGACAGAACACAGTATCCAGAAGGCTCTCTTTAACCTGATGAAAAACAGAACATCAATAATCGTAGCCCATCGCCTTTCAACGGCCCGGCATGCGGACAGGCTAATTGTGCTCCACAAAGGAAAGATAATCGAGACTGGCTCACATGATGAATTAATGAAAAAAAAGGGGGTTTATTTCAGGGTAGCCGTTCACGGCTTGAAACTTGAAATTGGAAAGTAGAAATTGGGAAGAGATGAAACGAGTCTGCGAGAACAGCACAAAAGCATGAAGACCAAATTTCCAATTTCTAATTTCAACGTTCATCTCTTTCAGCCCTTTTTCGCCAGATATCCGCTCCCTATACAATAGGCTGACACAGCCCCTATGCATTGGATAAGTTCCGGCACAGATATTCTCTGGTTAAACCCGCCGAGATGCGGGCCGGTCTGGATTGCGATATCATTAACATCTTTTTTATAACCTTCTATCTCCTCTTCAGAGCAACCTCTTTGCGCTAAAAAATCTTTGAACTCATTTTCCGTCATTTCCATCTGATCCACTACTCTCAGCATCTCTTCCATATGACGATCAACTCCCATCTCTTCGATCATACGGGCGCTGAGCTGTTCTATGTCAAAAGGAATATCGCCGCAAAATTTTTCTTCCACAAATCCATTATAATACTCCTGAAAAATGCCCTGGAGAAGTTCCTTTAAAAAGGATTTATCAAAGAGATATCGAACATCCAGAGGCTTTCCATGTTCGTCGAACCCAACCTTGTCAGCCTTAAAATTACGGAAGTAGCTGCCGGTCACCAGCGCCAGGCTTAATATATGGCTGCCGATGTGCCTGTAAAGATCCCTGCTCGATCCCTGGTACGAGATAAGATGTTCAAAATCTCTTATGCCGGTTATGCCGAAATTAGGGTACCGGCATGAATGCAGCCACCTGTCAAGCCTGCCGCCATGGTGCCATTCATAGATACCGTGATCCGCTCTTCTGTTGCGCTGCACACGATTATGGAAAAGAGGAATAGGGGCCGAATGAACAATGCCCAGAGAGGTTAATTTTCCCAACAGCCAGGCATTTCGTAATATTACTTCTCTGAATTTATCCTTAGTCAGTTGTCTTGCCTTTCTATGGTCGTTCGGATAGGTGAAATAATCCTTATGCGCTATATAAGCTATGGCATAATTGTATTTTGGATTAATATCCGATCCCACAGGAGGCCTGACAGGCAGATTTTTAAGCCGGAACAGATAGCTTCCGTTAATCTGAACAGGCTGGGGAATCTTAAATCTAACCGGAAATAAATGGCCGTAAGAAGATAGATAATGCATCCATTCCGCCTCTTTTTTTATCAATTCCACAGCGCTTTCGGTAACAGCAAATTTTACAACAAGTATTTTGGAGTTATTATTGATTGATGCGACCAGACTCCTGCCACGAATTACTGGGGTATCACATATGGCAATATTATTAAGTTTTAATACGTCATTCCACTTTGCACGGGGTATCTTCTCGGAACTGTCCTCAGGTATCCTGGGACCGCGAATTTGAAGAGGAAGTGATCCCATTGCTTCAGTAACGGCTCTCTGCTGCATGCCGGAGCCTGTGTTAACAACGTGTTTCAGGGAAGAGATGCTCTGTTTTGACAGGGGCTCATCAACAGAAAGAACCAGAATAGAGGCCAGGGCATCAGCAGCCTCTCTGTAAAGAAAAAAGGATTGTGTCTGTGAAGTGTGCTTTGAATCCTCAAGAACATTTTCCAGCGCCGAGATCGTCTCCGGCCGGATAATTTCCGGACGCGCCTGGACAAGCTGATGCAGGTCCTGAACAACCATAAATGCGGCGCTAAAATCCAGATTTTCGCTCTTGAGAGCATTTTCTAAACCGCTTCGTTCTCTTTCAGGGTTACGGTAATACATTGAAACCTTTGAAAAATGCTTCCCGCTAAAAGCGGAATTGAAATTCCCTGCACTCCCGCCCAGTGGGATTTGACTGTAAGACCGCAGGGCAACTACTCTTTATCGGCTGACCGGTTGATTTTAAATTGCCAGGCGCAATACCATTCGTCAGGATGTGCATCCGGGGGACAGCCTATACACTCTGTACTGATTGCCGGATCGATAGCTCTTGCAAAATATGTATATTCAATTAGTCCTCCGGATTTGCACGGATAATCATCGAGGCCTTTCCGTTTTCGTGCTGACTGAACGCGGCACTCATTCATTTGGAATAAAAAACTGTCAGGCCCTTCATCAATGATGGATTGAGTATTAACGCGGGAATAGAGACGAAAATTAAGTGCCCTTTTTAAACCTTCAAGCCCGGAATTTTCAGGAAGACTAAGAAATTTTTTTATTGACCAAGCTTCGAATGGAGAGAAATGCGCCCAGCAGGAATCGTTGCAACGCTTGGCATCGTTCATACCGCTTGTAAATTCCACTGCCTGAAACCATACACCGTCATTTGCAAGCCAGTTTAACGCAATGCTGTCCATAAGCTCCTGAACCGATTCTTCCGGCATTTCCAGCAAAGGCGCGGGCAGATTATCCTTCATCTCAAATCCAAGAACCCTGGAAAGCCTTTTCATCTGATAACCATAGCTTCTCTGGAATGCATTTTCCAGCGTTTCAAGAGCCTTCTCCATGCCCATCTGATGTTTTACCTCGGCAAACCAGAGACCATAATGGATTATTATCCGATGAAACATGTCAAGCACAAGACGTACCTTATCTTCATGGTTCAGGTCTTCAGGCGTTTTGGCTGTTTCGAGCATTAGTGAGTCTCCCTTAGCCTTCATAAAGCACCGCTAATATTGTTGCCTTGCCTTTTTTAGAAGCAATCTGGTGCGGCACAGTTGAAAGATAGTAAACACTGTCCCCGGGTTCAAGATCAAAGCAATCCTCTCCGATTTTGAGCGCCGCAACCCCCTCTATAACATAAATAAATTCTTCCCCTTCATGAACCGACATCTCCTTTTCCGGGTTTTCTTCAAGCTGAACAATCAGGGCCTCCATGTGGCGCCCTTTTACTTCCGGGGCAAGGCTCCTGTATGTATATAGTTTCTTTTTACCCTTTTTTGATGTCGATCTCGAAACGATTTTCTGCTCATCCTTCCGGGTAACTGAATAGAGCCTGTCACCAACCCCTGAAACCAGCCGGCTGAATGCGCTGTCCAATGCCTTTGAAAGCTTGATAACCGTGCCAAGCTGGGGCTGCACTTCATTCTTTTCTATACTTGCAAGAAGCTCAGCATCAAACCCTGTTAGCTTGGAAACCTCGTCAATAGACAACCCTTTTGCCTCTCTGAGAGATCTGATCCTTTTCCCGATATCTTCTATCCCTTTTGGAGTTGACTTAGAGATATCACCTGTCAGATCTTCAAAAAAGTCCACATTTATATGGGGTTTTTTATTATTTGATTCCATTTTCTACTCCTCAATTCAAAAAATCCTTTATGTTCGTGGTGATTAATAATAAAATCGCCTGAGTTAATGACATTGGAGTTAGTTTTGTCTTTTAAGGCAATACAGCTCTGGGATTCCAGTCACCGGGAATCTTTTGACCGGGCTCTTCGCTTAATTTTATCTTTCTTTCCTTTAAACCCTGTCTGGCAAATTCCATATGCCCTTCCTTTAAAGTCCGACCGTTGATTATAGCCTCGGAGCGGAGTCTCCGTCCAATTGTCTTTTCCATCTGCCTGCCAAGCCATAAGATGCGGTCAACATCATATCCATGTTCAATACCCATCTCGTCGATCTGAACCAGCGTATCCTCAAGTGTAACCAGACCCACATATCTGGGGTCTTTATAATAGTACTCTCCGGTGCCTTTTGTTGGGCAGTCGTCCAGAAAGTTAGCAGGCTGCCCGCCGAGGCCTCCAAGGGTTGCCTCAAAATTTGTAATCCCTGCTTGCAATGCAGCCAGAACAGATGCCGAAGCCATGCGCTTTGTTTCATGGAAATGGGCGATATGGAGTGCGGGGTCTGGAATTTCATCGAGTATCATGGAAAAATAACGGTAAACATCCGGAGATGAAGCGCTGCCGTCATGGTCCGCATGTTCAATGTCATGGGCTCCTATTTCCAGCCATCGTTTTGAGAATTCTACTGCATCCTTCATATCCGTAGCCCCGCCAATTGGACTCCCCCATATAGTGCTGACAGTTCCGCACATCTTCATGCCTGCATCATTGCATTTTTTTATGCAACGCTCTGCCTCTTTCCAGTATTCGGGAAGTGTTGTCCCTGAGTTTGCAAAATGATGTTCCTCTTCCGTAGAAACCATCATCAAAAGACGATCAGGGCCAATCCCTTTTTCTCTTAGCTCAATAGCACAATCAACTGCCGGCTCGCGGATCGTAATGGCTGTAAAGCAGATGTCGTCATAATTAACGCCCTTTCTTTCGCATCGTTTTTTAAACCGGTCCCCTCTCAGGTGTTTAAACAGGTCTTCCGCGTCCCTGAACTGAGGCATTAAAAATGCGCTTCCAAGATTGGTAACTTCAATGTGCCTGCAGCCCGCGAATATCAGCTCTTCAAGATAAAATATCTTCGCCGCAGTGGAAATGAATTTCTCTTCATGCTGGAAACCATCCCTCATCGTTATATCGCCGATAGTTATCTTCCTGGGCATTTTGGGAAAAATCTTCCAAAAATCATATTCAGTCATATCAATCAAGGTCTCCTTACTTGAGGTTAAAATCTAAAATTTCCAAAAGAAGGATCGCCAATCGGTTTAAGCAGACTTACCTCAAAAGCCATGGCAAGCCAATCCCGGATCTCTGAAAATTTTAAAACCCTGTCATTCAAAAGACGCGCGCCGCAGTAAAAAGGATGGGCCTCCCCGTCATACTTTTCAATCATCTTTTTACGGAATGCCTGTTTTTCCTCTTCGGTCATGGGCTTCCCACGGGCATCCCTCTTTCGTTCTTCGATGGAGAGAAGCACGCCTGCCGCGCTTCGCCCACTCATAACCGAAGTGCGCGACCTCATTGTAGAAAACAGAAAATGCGGTCTGTATGCTCTGCCGCACATACCGTAATTCGCAGCACCGTTATCCGGGCCTATTACAAGCTGGATCCTGGGCACCTGGGCGCATGAAACCGCCCTCACCATGTCTGCGCCGTATTTGCCGATTCCCATATGTTCAGATTCAGATCCCACCATGTATCCCGGCGAACTCTGAACAAAGAGCAGCGGTATTTTTTCCTGAGAACAACGCACAATCCATTCCGTGGCCTTGCGCGCAGCCTCAAAAAATATTATCCCGACCACATTGGAAGCAATAACGCCAACAGGAATCCCCTTTATGCGTATTTTTCCTGTAATAATATTGTCTCCTCTTCCAGGAGCATAATTTTGCTTATATTCAATAAAGTAACTGTCATCAGCAATCGCTCCCAGAATCTTCCGGCCGTCAATGCCCTGATGCACAGCAGCTGGCATTAGCTCGTAAATTTTATCTGCAGGAATCTTAGGAGAAGTTTCAGCGTACCTGTGAAGATTTATTTTTTGGGGCGGTTCAAGGGATAAAATTTCACGGACTCTGTCTATTGCTTCATTCTGATTTGCGCAAAAATGATCCGCACCGCCTGAGATCTGTGTATGGACTTTAGCGCCTCCAAGGTCTTCCGCTGAAATTACCTCGCCGGTTGCCATTTTAACCAGAGGCGGCCCCCCCAAAAAAGAGTATGCCATCCGATCTACCATCACAGATTGACAGGCCATAAAAACGATATAGGCTCCTCCTGCCGTGTTACCTCCGGTGCTTAAAGTAATCTGTTTTAATCCCTGCGCCGACATGCGCGCCATGTTGTAAAACATGGAGCCGAAATGCTGATCATCAGGAAAGACATCCGCCTGCATGGGAAGGAAGGCCCCTCCTGAATCTGCGATATAAACACAGTTTAAACCGCACTGCTGTGCAATTGCCTGGGCACGCATATGTTTTTTTAGTGTGATTGGAAAATATGTGCCTGCCTTCACACTGCTGTCATTGGCAAAAATCATAGTCCAGTTGCCGTGGATTTTGCCTATGCCTGTCACCAGACCGCCGCAAGGCACATCAAAAACACCGTGATAATCCATTCCAAAACCTGCAATGCGGCTTAATTCAAAGAACTGTGTACCCTGATCTATCAGTTTTTCAATCAGTTCCCGAACCGGTCGTTTGCCCTGTTTTGCCAGTTTGTTTACAGCCTTTTCTCCACCCGGCCACATGGCCTGATAAACCAGTTCGTCAAGCTTCTTTTCTTCATTTTCCCAGTGCGACCTGTTTGCCGCCATGTTATCCGTCATATTTTTTATCCTTTTTATCTCCCCTTATATACAGGTTTTCTTTTTTCACGAAAAGCCGCAATCCCTTCCAAGCGATCCTCGGTAGGTATTGTAACCCAATAGGCATTTGATTCAATGGCAAGACCTGTATGGATATCTGTCTCAAGTCCGTAATTTATTGCGTACTTGGCCTGTTCAATCGCAATGGGGCCTGTTTCACAAATCATGGCCGCCATTTTTTTGCATTCATCGAGAAGATCATCCTGACTGCAAATACTGTTTACAAGACCGATTTGCAAAGCCTCCTGCGCTTCTATCCTACGGCCTGTAAAAATAAGCTCTTTGGCTTTGCCGCACCCGATCAGCCTTGGAAGTCTCTGGGTTCCGCCTGCTCCGGGAATTATGGCAAGCCTGGTTTCCGTGAGCCCCATGGAAGCGTTCATCGAGGCTATACGGATATCGCATGCCAGGGATAGTTCCGCACCCCCGCCAAGCGCCACGCCGTTTATTGCTGCAATCACAGGTTTATTAAGCAGCGCAATAGAAGTAAAAAGATCCCTTATTGTAAAAATAAACTCCTTTACCTGCCGGTCATCAAGCAAGGCTCTTTCCTTTAAATCCGCCCCGGCGCAAAAGGCCTTCTCGCCGGCTCCGGTTATTATTATCACCCTGATGCCCTGTTTAACCCGCAGATTTTCAATCTTCTCCTTTAAGGCATGAAGCAAAGAAAAATTTATGGCGTTCATAATATCAGGACGGTTAAGTGTGAGAATCGCTATGCCGTCTTCCTCTTCTGCCAATAGGACATTATCATTCATTACTACCTCCGCATGCAGGATCATCCACTCAACAGCCAATATACCGTGATATCACTATCCTTTGAATTTCCGATGTTCCTTCTCCGATATCAAGAAGTTTCTGGTCCCTGTAAAACCTTTCGACATTGTATTCCTTCATCAGCCCATACCCGCCGTGAATCTGTACAGCATGATTCACCACCCTGCCCATGACCTCTGAACAGCAAAGCTTGCTCATTGCAGCCTCTTTTTCAAATGGCCGGCCCTGGTCTTTCAGCCAGCAAGCCTTGTACAGCAAATTTCTGGCGCATTCTATCTCAAGCGCGCAATCAGCCAGTTTAAAAGCAATTGCCTGAAATTTGCAAATCGGCTGCCCGAACTGCTCCCTTTCTTTTGAATATTTGAGCGCTGCCTCATAAGCCCCCTGGGCTCCGCCAAGCCCCATAGCCCCTATGGAAAGCCGACCGCCGTCAAGTGTTTTCAGCATCTGGTGGAACCCGTCACCCTTTTTGCCTAATATATTTTCTTTTGGAATTCTGACATCGTCAAAATATAATTCAGCAGTGTTTGAAGCCCGCCACATCATCTTTTTATGCATTGGAACAGCCTTATACCCGGGAGTTCCCTGCTCTACGATGAAGCATGTATATTCGGGCTTTCCGCTGGGTCTGGTTCCTGTGACTGCCTGAACAGTCACACCCATTGTCATTTCACAGGCAGCGTTGGTTATAAAAATTTTAGATCCGTTGATCACCCACTCATCGCCGTCAAGAACTGCGGTGGTTCTGCTTCCACCTGCATCGGAACCGGCATTTGCCTCTGTGAGACCGAATCCCCATAAGGCTTCTCCTCTGCAGAGTTTCGGCAGATACTTTTTTTTCTGCTTTTCAGTGCCAAAATAGTATATTGGGCCTATTCCAAGGGAATTTCCAGCCGCAATTGTCGCGGCCTGGGATCCATCCACCCTTGCAATCTCCTCTACTGCGACTATGTAGGAAAGATAATTCATAGCCTGGCCTTCATATTCCTCTGAAACAAATATTCCGAAGAGACCGATTTCTCCCATTTTTTTTGTAAGTTCCGCGGAAAATTCCTCTTTTTCATCAAGCTCCAAAGCAACAGGAGCAATTTCTGTCTCAGCAAATTTACGCACTGAATTACGGATAATTTCCTGTTCCGTTGTAAGATCAAAATTCAACTTTACCTCCTTTTCACAGGCTACTTAAGCATGATGAACTCGTAAAAAGTCAAAAACATCCGTCTTTGTCATTCCCGCGAAGGCGGGAATCCAGTAATTACTTGTAGTTATGCATGGTGTTTTTGCACTGATTCTCAAAGTCGATACTTTTTACGAGTCCATCATGCATTATTATCTACTGAACGATCGCTCAGTTTTCATCTTTTATATTTTCTTCACTATATTTGTCAATATCTTTCTTGGCAAACCGCAAGAGCTTTATCTTAGATCCTTTTTGCCTTCCCAATTATAAAACCGGCTTTTCAAGAGCCTTGTATGTCATTTTATGGTGATAAGTCGAAAGCGCTTGAGAAAATATGTAGCTACGACAAACTCTATAATTGCAGAATTTAAGGATTTTTATAAAAACTTGACAAAAAAACAGATACCGTCTTATCGCAGTTTGGTACAGATAATCCGCAACTATCCTATCGGAAAAAGGTGCAGAGATATTCAAAAGAGAGGAAGCATCTCTGTTTGAAGAGCTGCCTCAACAGATAATGCTGCTTAAGAAGCATGAGCCTGAAAAACTACTGCGAAGTTTATCCGGTGTTTTAGGCTGCGACCTTGAACCGCAATAGCACAGGACGTTTTACAAACCTAAAGATATCAGAACTGTTTGGTCTGTCGTACTCATCCGTTAGCAGACGAGTTGGTATTTTCAGAGAAAAACTTCGTGTCGATAAAACCTTTATAAAGCGGTAACAAGAGACCTTGACAGTTGGACAATATTTTAGTATTATATTTATTATAATCAAATACTTCAAACTGACTTCCCTTATTGACTATTAATATTTGAAGATTCCCTGTAGCAAGCTACGGGGAATGCGCTCGCTATTGCGGTTCAAAGGATTGCAGGGAGTAGAACATGGACATTTTCGGCCTTGACAACTTATCTCTAAAGCTTCTCATCGAATCACTTAAAGAAGACCATCTGAATCCTACTATTAATCAAGTAGAGTGGAAAGAGCTTGAAAAAAGCTTTGGGCATAAGATCTACCCCGAGATCCTGCGACTGCTGACGCAAATGGAGTTTGAACCGGAAGAAGCCAGAATGCACTGGCACAATGTTCTGGCGCACAGAAAAAATCTCAAAAAAACCTTAGGCAGAGATGCGGGTTTCCGTGTAGCTCTTTGTGACTATTTTATCAATATTCATCCAAAGCTAAAGAACCTAATCTTTGTTGATGTAGATCTATTCCTGCAGAAAGAACGCGCGGCCCTTATTGATGAACTGACCGGTCTATACAACAGGCGTTTTTTTAATCGGGTTCTCAAAAGGGAAATCGAACACGCCAGGCGTTACGACCAGCTCTTCTCTCTGCTAATGTTAGACATAGATAATTTCAAAGAATATAATGACATCCACGGCCACCAGGCCGGAGACAAAGCGCTGAATGAGTTTGCACAAATCTTGAAACAAAATGCCAGGTTAATAGACCACACAATTCGTTATGGTGGTGAAGAGTTTGCCATAATTCTGCCCAGGGCTGATATTAAACAAGCAAGACTATGTGCCGAACGGCATTTAAGAGCTGTGGAAACTCATACATTCTCAGGGCAAGAAAGGCTGCCTTTAGGCAACTTTACTGTCACCATTGGAGTTGCCACCTATCCAATTAATGCCCAGGATGGTCTTGAACTAATTCAAAAAGCTGATGAGGCTTTATATATTGGCAAGCAAAAAGGGCGAAATAGGGTCGTAATATCATCTGATGAAAGGCGTCGCAAATTTCGATACCCCCTTCATGTGGAAATGTTGTTTCGATTAAGGGATTCTGCTGAAAAATCGTTCGATCGAGGAACCACTCGTAATATAAGTCAAACTGGGATGCTTTGCCAGACTGACGAACCTGTTGAGGCAGGACGTATGCTTGAGATCGTTTTACGCCACCCCTTTGATAGAAGTGAACTGAATTTTATTGCGCGCTCTGTCCGTCTGGGAAAAAATCCCGAAAAGAATCGAAGCTACTTTTTAGGCCTTTCTATTGAGCTTGGCTCTGAAAAAGAAGAAAAAGCACTGGAAGCTCTAGGAGCTTGTCCGAGAATAGCCTTATTCCAGCAAAAAAGTTAAGATAATATTT
>JACNLL010000051.1 GCA_014381545.1 Candidatus Desulfaltia bathyphila | reverse complement strand
TTATGCTCAAACAATAACTACGGTTTTTGCTGCTTATCGCATCAGTTATAATCAAATTTAAACCAGAAAAAACTCATGTATAACAAATCGTAAACAAAGAACCGGCCATAATAAAAATAACAATTGTGCCAATCCGGCGATTTTTTATATATAACAATATTGTATCAGGTTCTTTGTTAACGATTTTTAATACATTCAGACAGTTTTCTGATTTAAATTTAATCACAACTGAAGCTAATTGCTCAAAGTTGTTTTGGTTCCAGTGCCGTGAATCTGCATTCATCTGTGTGAATCGGTGGCTAAGTTATTACTATAATAATTCATAAAAAAAACATTTGCAAGAGCTTGACAATAGTTATTTAAGTTGATATATTGATATAACAATTAATCAAGAAGGAATTATGATAAAATATTATACAAACAGAGAATTGTCAAGGAAATTTGGGATAAACCTTGCCAAATGGAAGAGGTGGTCAAGGGAATTTCTCCCTCCGGACCCTTTAGGGGGGATGCAATCCGGATACGCAAGACAATATAGCCCTGATAGCGCTTTTACAGTATTTTTAGGCGGTTATCTGGTGGCTTATATGAAATTTACTATTCCGGAGGCAAAGCAAATCCTGAAAGATTTGCATGGCTGGCTTGTGGATAATGGATTTTATTTTCTTGATAAGGGGGACTCAAAAACTTCAGATATTATAATTAGTGTGATTTATAGATATATTATTTATATTTATGAAAACAGCCTATCCGGAGAACACATCGATTTTTATTATAAAATCAGGGGGATAATTTCTGACAGGCCTGTGGATTACAAAGGCCGGCAGGTGCGTGAAGAGCTCTATGTGGAAACAACGGTTAAACAACTTGATAAGAAGGCACCTGAGCCGGATACAATTAAGGTTAAAATGTTAAATATTACAGGGGTTCGCAATAAATTATCAGAAAGGCTTGGACTAAACTCCTGATGAATTCGTAAAAAACCGAATTCATCAGGGGGGTCGGGGAGATAGGATTAGAGGATTAAGGATTAGAGGATTAAGCTGAACCTCTTAAACTGTGAACCGTGAACCGTTGAACTGTGAACCGTTATATAAGTCTATATATTTCAGAAAGATCCATGGGAGAGAAGCTGCCTGCACCCGCCGGTAGTGTTACCCCATAGCTGCGAAGCAGGTTGGTTCGTGTTACAACTGAGGCGCCATAAAGAAGATTCATCGCAACAGTGACTGTTTTGCGGTTTTCCGCCTTTTCGAGAAATGATCCTTTCACCCATTCATTAAAGGCACCTATGGCAGGGCCGCACCAGATCTGGTAATCCATTTTTCGTAAAGGATTTCCTGTTGTCGCCCAGGTCGAACTTTGTCCAAGATAGGATCGAAAGACAAGGGCCATCTTGTGCTTAGGATCCTTTTCAGCCAGATCGATCTGTTTTGGATCACGTTTGAGGAAAAAGCCTTTTGTCTGTTCCCAGCTTTCTTCAAAGCTGCAACGGAAAAAGTCCTGTTCCAGGACCTGCCTTTGCTTCTCAGGTATGCTTTCATAACTTTTGTGCGTGCTGTAAAGATCGTAAAGCTTCAAGGCACGAAAAGGAAACATGGTTCCTCGTTTTAATACCTGAACCTTTACTCCCATTTCAAACATATCCGCGGCCGGCGCCATGGTTACATCCGCCTGACCAGCCTCGGAAAGCATCTGACGAACAGTTTCCGATGTGCCGGCCTCAACACAGGACTGGTTGATGGAGCCGGTTAGAATATAGGCAGCGCCCATTGCAAATGCCGCGGCCGTTGAATAAGGGGTTGCGATTCCTCCGCCAAGCCCAACGCAAAGTGGAGTTGTATAGCTGTATTTTTCGGCGATTTCATCACGAAGCGCAAGCATGGTAGGTAATAGTGTAATAGCCGGCCTGTTGTCGGTATGGCCGCCGGAATCGGCTTCTGCCGTCAGATCTTCGGCCATAGGGATCGAAGCTGCCAGGGCTGCTTCCTGTGTTGTAATCATTTTTCTTTCAACAAGCCGGGCTAGAAGTTTTTCCGGCGGAGGTGAAAGGAATTTTCCGGCGACCTCGACCCGTGATACTTTAGCAATTATCCTGTTTGGGCATACTATATTGCCGCTTTGGTCATTATGGATTCCATGCACACGAAAGTAAACGAGGGGCAGGGTAAGGTCAAGATATGCAGATGCGCTGACAAGCCTTATCTCATGCTTTAAATAGAGATTTACAACCGCGGCCTCGAGTTCAGGGTCGTTGGGGCTGTGGATAAGATTAAAGCCAAAAGGCAAGTTATGTTCTTTAATATCGTAGATTGCAGCCTCTATTTTATCCAGGGAAAGGCCTGCGGCCCCGAAAAATCCCAGCATTTGTGCGCGGCCGATTTCTTGAACCATTCTGACAGAAGTTATTCCGTTGGCCATGGCGCCGGCGATATAGGCGTAGCGAAGATTGTGTTTTTTTTTGAAATAAGGATCGCCCAGATTTTCAGGAGGGAGCGGCGGGGAATATGCGCAAAGAGGATGAGCCCACGGGTCTGCTTCCGTTAAATCGCCGATAGTAATTGTTCCACCTCTGCCTGCAGCCAGCCGGCCGTCCATGTTCAACAGGAAGACAGGTTCTGCAACCCTGCTGATCGCTTTTTTAACCGTATCATCTCCGGGCCCAGGCTCAGTCTTTCCCTGTGTCCACCATCCTATATTTTTATTTTTTTTGTCTTTAAATGAATGCAAAATTTATTTTACCTGCCATCTAAAGTAACATCTTGGACTTTTTACGAGTTCATCAACCTTGCCTTGAAACACTACACAGGTGAGCGGTAATCACTTTCATTCCAGAGATAATTTGAAAGCGAAAAAATCATCTTTTTTAACACTGCCCATAATTTTTAAAATTCTATCTATATTTGCCAGAAATATATCCAGCACATCAGGGTCAAAATGTTGCCCTCGTTCTTTCTTCATAATGTTGAGCGCAACTTCCACGGGGAAACTCTTCTTGTAAGGGCGTTTTGATGTCAGAGCGTCAAAGACATCCACTACGGCTACAATCCTGGCTGCCAGAGGAATATCTTCGCCGGAAAGACCATTAGGATATCCCTGGCCGTTCCATTTTTCATGATGGGAAAGGGCTATCTGCTCTGCAAGCATTATTTTTTTCGCGTTGGAATTTGATAGGATTTTTGCTCCTATGGTGGTATGAGATTTAACTATATCAAATTCTTCATCAGTCAATTTACCCGGTTTTAATAATATATTGTCTGGAATGCCGATTTTACCAATGTCGTGCATTGGCGCCGCGTAGAGAATATCTTCAGGCTTTATGTCCGAGATCCTGAGTTTTTTGGCTATAAGGGCGCTGTAACGACCTATGCGGATAATATGATCGCCTGTGTCTTCATCCCTGTATTCAGCCGCTATCGCAAGCCGGTAAATTGTTTCAAGGTATGCTTTATGTAGTTCAACGTTGGCGGCTTTAAGTTCTTTTCGTTTTTGTTTTTCAGATTTATAGATCTTGACAAGATCCTCCGCATATTTTTTCAGTTGATCAGCATCAGAGTATTTGGCGCGAAACTTGTCGATTTTCATAAGATTTTCCTCTATCCAAGCACCTCTTCTACCTTCTTTATTAATTCCAGGGGGCTGAAAGGTTTTGTAAAATAGTCGTCAGCCCCGGCTGCAAGCCCACCTTTAATATCATTCATCTGGGTTTTGGCGCTTAGCAGGACTATCGGGCATGAGCTGGTTTGCGGATCATTCTTTAAAACCCGGGTTGCTTCAAGCCCGTCAAATTTTCCAGGCATCATTATATCCATTATAATCATATCAGGTTTTTCAGTTCTGGCTATATCAATGGCCTGTTTTCCGTTTGTTGCTTTAAGAATATGATAATCCTCCATGGAGAGGGTTGCTTCTATGAGGTTGAGAAGCTCTTTCTGGTCATCAACTATGAGAATCTTTTTCATCTTCTTGTTGTCCTTATGCTGGCAATGTAATGGTTACTGTTGTTCCCTTTCCGAATTCGCTTTTCACCCAGATCGTTCTGTTATGGGCTTCGACAATGTTCTTGACGATGTGTATACCCAGGCCGCTGCCGGAAATAGCTTTATTGGAGGAATCCGTCCTGTAGAATTTGTCAAATATTTTCTTTGACTTTCATGGCGTATAGAGTCGCCCTCCCTTTCCCTTGCCGAACATATTATTTTTAGGTAATTAGTTAAGTTTTGGCACTAAATCACATAGATAATCGGCGACTTTGTCGAAGATATCCGTGTGACGATTATTGTATCTGAATTCGAGTTCTTTTAAATACAGAGGGAAATGTGTTTTGGAAACGCCATGGTGTTTTATAA
>JACNLL010000069.1 GCA_014381545.1 Candidatus Desulfaltia bathyphila | reverse complement strand
CCTATACCCTCCATCTCAGTGGAGGAAATCGATCCTGCTGGATTGATTAGCCGCTTCTTGCTCACCGTGGCAAGCTGATCGGCCATAGCCTTGGCCTTTTCTCCACATCTTGTTCGCACTTCTTTATTCAACTATCTTCCTTATTGAATCGGGCAATTGGTCTACCAAATGAGGATAAGTCTCTATCAAACGAATAATGTCCGCTAGATCCTTCTGTCGCTTACTTTTGCGCCGTTGCTCGTCTGAATATGCCCAAATCTTGCCCTGTAACACATCCTCAACAATTGCGACTTTCATCTCATATCCGAGCACAGAATGAGTTGCCGCTCTGGCAATGAAACTCTGATATCTTTGATCAATCTGGAGTTGTATCCTTAAGTCGGACTTGTTGCTGCTAATGTTTACACTATGTGCAAAACGTTCAATTTTAAAATGGACTTCAACGGCTTTGCAGGCTGTTTCAATGTCATTTATAGCTACTACAATATCAAGGTCAAGACTGACAAGAGGCTCTGCATAGGCATTCACTGCAAGACCGCCAATTACACAGTAGTCCACATTGGCTGTTGATAGTGCATCAAGGAATATTTGGATAACATCTTCCTCGCCATTAGATACTGCTTTAAAGAATTCCTTTTTGGTCATTTCATCTCCTATTCTGTTGTCAGCGCGAACAAATTAAATGTTAAGAAATAAATCAGTGCTATTAGATGTTATTGGATTAAATTTTGATTTGTTTCGCATGGTAACATATCATAATTATTTATGAAAAAGCAAGATAATCACAAAAAACCTCGCAAACTACTGGATTTGGGGTAAAGTATGGGATGTTCTTCAGTTTATAAGTTTATATCGTCGAGAAGTGAATTTGAGTTCAATTCCTGAAAACCACAGGGGCACAACAATTGCAAAAAACAGCTTGACATTGTGCAAGTGATTGAATATTATTCGCGGCATGAATGATTATCAATCACATAATGAATTGAAATACAAACCCCGCTGGATCGCTCCACTTTTGAGGAATGCCGCTAAAGATCATCCAATTGTTGTGTTGACAGGCGCACGACAGGTAGGCAAAAGCACCCTGCTTCAGCAAGAACCTCCTTTTGCCGACTGGCGATATATCACCATGGATGACTTTGACACCCTTTCTCAAGCAAAAAGTGACCCGTCATCTTTATGGGCGGGAACCGATCGCGTTGTTATAGACGAAGTTCAAAAATCAACAGAGCTGCTGGATGCCGTGAAAGTCGCGGTTGATTCTAATTATGGCAAATACCGTTTCATACTTTCCGGTTCGGCAAATATCCTTCTGATGAAAAAGGTAAGTGAAAGCCTGGCCGGAAGAGCTATCTATTTTGCACTCAATCCAATGACCTTAGGTGAGATGGACAATCTTCCCCCAACAAATCTATTAGAAATACTATTTAAGGCTAAATTGCCACTGGAAGGAAAGGTAAAGCCCACATCAACAGCGCCATTTACCCAAATGTGGAAAGGTTTCATGCCACCCCTTATGCAGTTGAAAACTTCTGCGGCAGTCCTGCGGTGGTGGGAAGGCTATATGACGACTTATCTTGAGCGGGATCTGCGGCAGCTTTCCCAGATCGATTCTTTACCTGATTTTCGACGCCTCATGATAGCTCTGGCTCTGCGATGCGGGCAGATATTGAATCAAACTGAAGTGTCCCGGGACACTGGTATAAGTCAACCTACCGTTCACAGGTATATTAATCTTTTGGAAACCACTTGTCTAATGGAACGCTTGCCGGCTTTTGCGATTAACCGCACCAAACGCCTTATCAAATCGCCCAAGGTGATGTGGATCGATCCGGGATTGGCATCTTTTCTTGCCGGGCATTATGATCCCAAGTCACTCCAATCTTCCAGAGAAGCAGGTGGGATTTTTGAGTCCATGGTTTACCTCCACTTGAATGCCCTTGCCCAGCTTCTAATACCCAAACCACGTATATTTTACTGGCGGACAACTACCGGTAAAGAGGTGGACTTTGTTCTGGAATGGGGACGCAAACTGCTGGCAATAGAAGTTAAACTGTTGAACAAACCGAAATTCTCCGATATTAAGACGTTAAAATTATTCCTGAATGAATATCCTGAAACTTCAGCCGGCATTCTCATTTATGGTGGAGATGAAGTTAAAATTATGGATGAGAAAATAGCAGCCATTCCGTGGTTTCTTCTGGGACAATAAGTAAAGAGGGAAGACATGCGTCCGTAAATAACTCAGGGCCGAAATAAATTCGATCCTTACCGTTTAAAGCTTTTGACAAATAAAAAGGGGGAAAACTTGAGCTATTATGTATCGTTGCCGGATAGGCCGAACTGTTGGGGTGTGGCCACGACATCCTGGCAATTTCCAACTGTTTTTTTATATAGCTCAAATATATTTTATGCAATATATGCAATATAAATGTTGTCGACAAAAGAGAGGGTTTTGCAAAAGTCTCAATCACTCAACAATTAATCACTTAAAGAAGGGGGCTTATATGTAACAAATATGGGATTAGAGGTTAAATGTTTCCTTGTATCCATCAGGCGATAATAAGTCATCTTTCCTGGCGGCGCTTCTTTGTCAACATATTCTACTTCCATGGGAGTTTTACTTTTAAATGTGTGTATCAGCGTGCCCCCTCGGATAAGAAGAAGAGTTGTCGGGGTCTGTTTTCCGGTATTATAAGAGACTCTAAATTTAATGACCGGGAAATGGGAAGTGGTCAGCGTTTCTCCCATAAAGGCCTTTCTGCCGTCTTTTCTAAAAACATTAAAGGAATCCAACCTTGGCCAGACACGGCTGTCACCTCTGGAACAATACATGCGGCCCTTTTCCATAGCCTCTAATACACCTTTCCTGGAAAATTCCTTAAGCAGAAAGGTGGTCGGATAATACCCCAGTTTTTCACCCAAACGACCATCTTCGTGAAAATCCGCTGTAGATATTCCCCATGCAGGTCTTTCCCTTTCACCCCGACAATATTCATTTAAGACCCTGTCCCATTCCTTTCCCGGATCTGTTGCCGTAATGTTGTCTCCGTAGATGGCGGCAAAACCGGTATAATTCCTGGACTGATAGAGGACATGGGGATATGAAGGTGTGTTGACATTAATAGGGCCGTATTTCCTGATGCCGGACATTTGTTCCAGGTAGTTCCAGAAACAGAGTCCTCCCCTTTGGTTAACATAATCGATCACCTCCTGATATGGCGCGATACCTTGATCCCCTGCATAGGGGTTAAACAGAGAACTTCTGAAAGGATTGTAATTAATAACAGCAAGGATTGAAAAAATAATAAGCAGTATACCCATAAGTGGTGAAGAACCCCATTGCCACTTTAAAAAGATAAAACCTATAATAAGAGGAACTATAAATATTATAACCCCTGGAAGCAGTTTTTTAGTGTATTTAAAGGATAGTTTATTATGAAGATTTGGGATAAGATTATAATCATCCGGGTTGTTGAAATTCATAATAAGGATCTTGCGGTCATATTCATTAACCGTTAAATCCTTTTTAAACCAGGATCCGGTCCAGTAGTAATAGGCTGATGTTTCGCAACCCGGAATGATTATTACGTCAGGATACTTTTCCGATATCCTGCTGATCTCCTCAAGAAATTTTTCAGGCCCGTTGGTCATTATTGAGGGAAACTCTTTTTTATACCTCAGTATCTTTCTGAAAGGGGGCACTCCATAGGATATGGCAATCCGATCATGATCATTGATAAACAGGATCTTAAATCCCCTCGAACGGGCCATTTGCACCAGCTCTTCAATAGTATGCACTCCGTCGCTGAGTGTGGATCGCAGGTCTATGAGCCCCTGCGCTGCTTCGTACCTGTCCTGTTGCCTTGAATCGGCTACGCACAGGTGTGTTGTAAAAAAAATCAGGGCTATAAATCCAAAGACTCCGATAATTTTCCTCATTAAAATCCACCTATTCCTCTTTCTTGTTTTTTATTCCTATTTGCAAAAAATCACAATAAAAAAAGCCCTTATTCTTGTTCCTGATTAACTTGTTGTAACAAATCATAACTCAAGTTTCGCACCCTTTTTATTTATTAAAGCCTTTAAACGGTAAGGGCCAAAATAAATTTTTAAAGCGAAATATTATACCTTAAGCTTCGACAACGGCACCAATAACAAACATTAAGACAATGCTTGAAATCACGTATGAGTTCAGTATGTTATATATCCCTTGTGCATGTTTTTGGCACAAGCCGTGGAGTACTGGTTAAAAAAGACAGATAAATCATTTCGCTTGAAAAATTGAATTTAGCTCCTTTACCGCCTTGACTTTGATAGAAATCAAGGGTGCGAAACTTGAGTCATAAGAAGCGCAAAACTTGAATTATAAAATAGCTTGATAAAAAGTATTATTCGGGTAAAAAAACCTTTTAGCGATTTTTTACGAGTTCATCAAGATAATGATAAAAACAAATGCATAAAGTAATATTCAAAAAAGCTGCATATAATTATGAGACCTTAAAGCCGATACTTTTTGAGATGATCGACGCCCTAAGTGGAAATTGTATTAAAAGACATGACAGGGTTCTGATTAAGCCGAATCTTCTTTTGCCGGCCAAACCTGAAAAAGCAATCCTTACCCATCCGCTTATTGTCAGGATAGTTGCCGAATATATTCTAAACAAAGGGGGATGCGTTCAGATTTCCGACAGCCCTGCTATTGGTTCATTTGAAAAAATACTCAAAGAAGGCGGATATAAAAAGGTCCTTAACGGTCTTGATGTTGAATTTAAAGAGTTCAAAACCTCTGTAAAGGTGGATATTGGTGAGCCTTTCGGCAGTATAGATATCGCAAAGGATGCTGTTGAAGCCGATGTTGTGATAAACTTGGCAAAGCTTAAAACTCACTCCCAGATGCTGCTTACCATTGGCGTAAAAAACCTGTTTGGATGCATTGTGGGCTTAAAAAAGCCGGAATGGCACTTTAAAAGCGGCACCGACAGGGAAATCTTTGCAAAACTCCTTGTCCAGATTTACAATGCAATAAAACCGTCAATTACAATAATCGACGGTATTTTAGCCATGGAAGGGCAGGGTCCGGGCAAAAGCGGAATTCCGCGGCATCTGGGAATAGTTGTCGGAAGTAATAATGCCCCTGCGGCAGACATGGCTATATGCAGTATGTTGGGGATAGAACCGGATAACCTGCTAACCGTAAAAGAGGCAAAAAAGTCAGGCCTGACCAACAATAATCTATATATAAGCGGTGACTTTTATATGGTTAATGATTTTTTACTTCCAGCGCGAACGTCTCTTATGCTCGGGCCGAAACTGTTCCATAAATTCATGCGAAAGTACCTGCTCCAAAGGCCTGTAACAGATAATCATATCTGTCAATTATGCGGTGAATGCTGGCAATACTGCCCTACAAAAGCTATTACTAAACAGGAAAAAGGGATCGATTTTGACTACGACAGGTGTATCAGATGTTACTGCTGTATAGAGGTATGTCCTCATGGAGCGCTCCGCTCTGCAGAGCCATTGCCAGGCAAGATACTTTCTCTGTTTAGATAGTTTCAATTAATAGCTCTTGCGCTGACTCGCCGTGCTTGCGCACTGTCGCAGCAGGTTGACACAATAAACAGATTCCTGTATTTATCAGTCAATACAAAAATTCACATTTAAGGAGGTAAAATATGTCAGGTTTAAACAAAGTAATGCTGATAGGCAGGTTAGGCAGCGATCCTGAACTTCGATATACTCCGGACGGCACGGCTGTCGCCAACTTTTCCATAGCAACATCTGAGGAATGGAAAGATAAAAATACAGGCGAAAAGAAAGAGCGGACTGAATGGCATCGTGTTGTTGCATGGCGCAGGCTTGGAGAAATATGCGGTGAATACCTTGCAAAGGGCAAGCAGGTTTATGTTGAAGGCCGTATTCAAACCCGAAGCTGGGAAGACAAGGATGGGAATAAGCGCTACACCACAGAAATTGTTGCATCTGACATACAGTTTTTAGGCGCAAAAGACTCAAGCAATGCAGGCGGATCATATATTAATAAATCCGCCGCAGGCGAACCTGCGCCGCAGGACTCTGAAACCAAGGATGACGACATCCCATTTTAAGATGAATATCCTCCTGACAAATGACGACGGCATTTATGCTGATGGGCTATGGGCCTTATATACAAGATTTGCGGGTCAACATTCCGTAGCCGTAATAGCTCCTGATCGTGAGCGGAGTGCGGTGGGACACGGCATAACGCTGCATGAACCGCTTCGCGCGACCATAGTTGCGGTAAATGGTGGATATACGGGATATGCCGTCAATGGAACCCCTGCTGATTGCGTCAAGCTCGGCATTCTTGAAATATTAGACAGCAAACCCGACATCGTAATTTCAGGAATAAATCCAGGCGCAAATGTCGGCGTTAATATCAACTATTCAGGGACTGTCGCTGCCGCTAAAGAGGCCGCTTTATATGGCATACGGGCAATATCAGTATCGATCCACGGACATCAAATCGAAAATTATAATGATGCTACAGGTTTTATAGAAAAGCTTGCGGAAAATATTTGTAATAACGAACTGCCTTCTGGAACATTTCTTAATGTTAATATCCCGGATATGCCATGGGAAGATATAGCCGGAATCCGCATAAGCAGGCAGGGAATCGAATTTTTCACCGAATATATTGAAAAAAGAACCGACCCGCGAAACCGCACATATTACTGGCAGGGAACCGATCCTCAAACCTCCTATAAAAATCCCGATCTTGACGGGGCTGCAATTGGCCGGAATTTTATCTCTATAACCCCGATAAAATGCGATATGACCGATTACGATGCGATTGAAGATCTTAAAAGGTGGAATATAAGTAAATAGGCAAAGGATTGAGGAATTGAGGGATTGGGGAATTGGGGAATTGAAGAATGCTGGAATTGAGGACAATATACCTTTAATTCCTAAATCCCTAAATTCGCAATTCCTAAATTATTACAATTTAAACACGGTGTTTTAGTATGAAAAAGCAGTTTATAAATACAATCAAGGCTGGTGATGCTGTTGATGACATTTTTGTGTTGTCGGAAAAGACTCTGTCTCAGAAAAGGGATGGAAAAAATTTTTTAAATATCACTGTTTCCGATAAAAGCGGAAGCATAAAGGGGGTAGTATGGGATAACGTCGATCAGATAGTCTCCGGTATAACTGCAGGCGGTTTTGTGCATATCAAGGGGAAAATTTCAGAATACAAGGGAATGCTTCAGCTTGGTGTAAAAACAATGGCGGCTGTTTCGCCTGACTCGGTAAATCCGTCAGACTTTATTCCTGCAACCGATCTTAATATCGATGATATGTATATACGCCTGTTAAAAATAACCGCCTCCATAGAAACCGGCTATTTAAAGGAGTTGCTTGAAGCCTTCTGGGACGATAAAAATTTTGTTCGCAAATTTAAAACCGCTCCTGCGGCAAAAAAAATGCACCATGCCTATATTGGCGGCCTGCTTGAGCATACCCTTTCTGCAGCAATTCTGGCCAATAAAATCGTAAAGCATTACAGTGAATATTACGCAGGAATTAACAGGGATCTCCTTCTTACAGGCGCGGTCCTTCATGATATCGGCAAGACGATTGAATTTGATTATAAATTCAGCATTGACTATTCGGTTAAAGGCAGGCTTCTTAATCATATTGTTATCGGAATCGAAATGCTTGATGAAAAGCTTAAAAAGATAAAAGATTTCCCCGAGGAACAGGCGATTTTGCTCAAGCATATGATCGTGAGTCATCACGGAATCAGAGAATTCGGGTCGCCGGAACCGCCAAAAACAATAGAAGCCGTATTGCTGAACTATATTGACGAAATAGATTCCAAGGTTAACTGCATTCGCGAATTTATAGCAACCGAAGACCCGAATGAAACCTGGACATCGTATCATAAATTACTGGAACGCCATTTTTATATTGGAGGAAATTGAGGAATTGAGGAATTGAAGGATTGAGGAATTGAAGGATTGAGGAATTAAAATCAGTAGAATACCTTTAATTCCTAAATCCCTAAATTCGCAATTAAGCGAAGCGAATTCCTAAATTATTACAATATGTTTATCACTCTTGAAGGAATAGAAGGCTCGGGCAAAACAACCCAGATAAAAAATATAGTCGAATTTCTTGAAAACAATGGCTATGACTGTGTGATTACAAGGGAGCCGGGCGGTACAAAAATCGGAGAAAAAATCCGGTCGATCCTCCTTGATCCGGAAAATAGAGAGATGGCGCCTGCATGTGAGCTCCTTTTGTATTGTTCGGACAGGGTACAGCATATAAAAGAACTGATAAATCCTGCTTTATCTGAAGGTAAGACGGTAATATGTGACCGTTTTTTCGATGCCACGCTGGTTTATCAGGGTTATGCGCGAGGTCTCGACATAGACCTGATAACAGGATTGCACGAGATGACGGTTGACGGCTTAAAACCGGATATTACTATCCTGCTCGATCTTTTGCCTGAAATCGGCCTTTCACGGGCATGGGAACAGATTGATAACGGCTCAAGAAGCACGGGTGAAACCAGGTTTGAAAAGGAGACCCTTTCATTCCATGAAAAAATCAGAGCAGGCTATCTTGAACTTGCGCGTCTTGAGCCCAGGCGGTTTCGTGTAATAGATGCATCAAAAAGCGAAAATCAGGTTAAGCAACAGATAATCAATGTATTGACAACTAACCTTTTGACTCTTTTATAGTTTTTATATTCACCGCAGAGCCGCAGAGGTCGCAAAGAAATTTATTTTTTTAAATTGTCGTGAGAGGCGACAATTTAAAAACTAAACTGTCTGACTAAATACAATATATCTTCAAATGATCATCTTAATAATGCGTTTCTTTTTGTTTTTCGTCCTCTCAACGAAAAACAAAAAAATCTTAATCTTTGCGTTCTTTGCGGCTTTGCGGTGAAATATAATTTTTTTTACCATAAAAAGTACAATATTTATTAGCTCAAAAAAAACCATGAACTATTCAATATTAGATACCATAGGAAACACACCGCTTGTTGAAATAAAAAGGCTTAATCCAAACCCAAGGGTAAAAATCCTGGCAAAGCTCGAATATTTTAATCCCGGAGGTTCCATCAAGGACAGATCTGCTCTTTTCATGATTAAAGCCGGGGAAAAATCGGGTGAGCTCACCATGAATAAGACCGTTATAGAGGCAACGAGCGGAAATACCGGTATCGGACTTGCCCTGGTATGCTCTGTCAAAGGATATAAACTCCTGCTGACCATGTCTGAGTCGGCAAGTGTCGAACGGCAGAAGATACTGAAGGCTCGCAGCGCAGAAATTTTACTTACCCCAAGCCATCTTGGAACGGACGGCGCCATAGAGGAGGCCTATCGGCTGGCTCGCGAAAATCCGGAAATCTATTTTATGACGGATCAGTTTAATAATGCGGCCAACTGGCAAGCCCACTACCATGGTACAGCAGAAGAAATCTGGAAGCAGACCACAGGAAAGGTTACAATGGTTGTCGCTACAATGGGCACAACAGGAACCGTTATGGGCATTTCAAAAAGGCTGAAAGAATATAATCCCGATATATGCATAGTCGGCGTCGAGCCGTACCTCAACCATAAAATCCAGGGATTAAAGAATATGAAGGAGGCTTATCGTCCGGAAATATTTGATAAAAACCTACTTGATAAAAAAGTAAACATCGATGACGAAGAGGCCTTTGAAATGACGAGACGTCTTGCAAAGGAGGAAGGAATCTTTGCAGGCATGAGTAGCGGGGCAGCCACGGTTATTGCCCGCAAAGAGGCCAAAAACATGGCCGAGGGCACGATTGTAGTAATATTTCCGGATGGAGGGGAGCGATACCTGAGCACACCACTTTTCGATGCGCGAGACAGGGCTAAGCTGCGAGTGTTCAACACCATGGGCAAAAGCAAGGAGCCTTTTGAGCCGATTCTGCCTGGAAAGGTTTCCATGTATTCATGTGGTCCCACAGCACACGCCAGGATTCACCTGGGAGAATGCAGGCGTTTTGTGTTTGCCGATCTGCTGTGCCGATATCTTGAATACAGGGGCTACTCAGTAACCCATATCATGAACATAACGGACATGGACGATAAGACCATTCATGGTTCTGAAAAAGCAGGTCTTAGCCTCTCTGAATTTACCGGCAAACATATCGAGTCGTTTATGACGGATCTAAAAACCTTAAATATAAAGCCTGCCGATAAATATCCCAGGGCAAGCGAACATGTCGAAGATATGGTTGCGTTGGCTGAAAAACTTGTCAACAAAGGATTTGCATATGAAAAACTTCATTCCATATACTTCGATATTTCCCGCTTTTCCGATTACGGCAGGCTGTCGGGTATAGATGTCGATAAGATAAGGCTCGGCGCCACTGTAGATCTCGATGAATATGAAAAAGACAACCCCAGGGATTTCACACTCCTGAAAAGGTCCAAGCTTTCGGAACTGAAAAGGGGAATATATGTCAAAACAGACTGGGGAAATGTTCGTCCCTCATGGCATCTTCAATGCGCGGCCATATCCATGAAATACCTTGGTGAAAGTTTTGATATCCATACAAGCGGCAGGGAGCTTGTATTTCCACATCATGAAAATGAAATAGCAATAGCCGGATCTGTTACCGGAAAACCCCTGGCAAAATACTGGATGCATTGCGACAGGGTGCTGGTTGACGGCAAAAAAATGGATGAAAATAAGACCGGCGGCACCCTTGCGGACTTAAATAACATGGGCTATTCTAAAAGGATTATCAGGTACTGGCTTATTGCAAGCCATTACAGAAAACCTGTAACCTTGTCCACTGACAGGCTTAACAGCGCCGAACATTCTCTGAAAAGGCTTGATTCATGCATCCAGGCCCTGCTCAACATAGAAGAGGGCGCTCCCTATCCTGAACTGGATGATCAGCTTCTATATGATATCAAGCATGGTTTTAACGACGCCATGGATGACGACTTGAACATTTCAGCGGCAATGGCCTCTATTTTCAAAATTGTTAAACAGATAAACATCCTTGTGCTAAAGAAAATGATTGATCCGATTGGCGCTTCAAGAATTATGGATGCTTTTCGAAATATAGATTCAGTGCTGAAAATATTCGACTTTGGAGACGAGCTTTCCGATCCTGAAATCCAAAGCCTGATTAAGCAAAGAAATAAGGCCAGGATGGAAAAAAACTGGGAGCTTGCAGACAGAATTCGTGATCAATTAACAACTCGTGGAATCGCTGTAAAAGATGGGAGCGTGGCTGAGAAAAGATGAAACCCATATATTTTCCATTCACTTATATTTTTGATTTATCTGCAGAAACAATTTCGTCAATTTTTGGGCAAACCGTTATATATCGCCCCTCAAGTAAAAATCTTCCTGAAATGATGCAGGAATCGGCAAAAAGAGGGGCCATTGATATACGAATACCAGTAAAAAAAGATGAGAGCAAACTTAATGCAGCTTTAAAAGATTACAAATCATGGTTAAACCTCCATCTTGGTGATAAGCGAGGCATGACCGCATTTTTTAAGACACAGGCAGATAAGATACCCTTTTTTGATGATACCATTACTGCGCAAATCAGGGCGGACATAAAAAAGAAAACACAGCAAAAGCAACCTGAAACAAAGCCTGACACTCTTTTTAACGCAAGAATATTTTTAGCCATTGCCCAAGAATTTGACGCTCAAAATTGGGAAATAAATCAAAAGCTTTTTATGGTTGACGAGCTGCAGCAAAAGCTCATTGAAAATATTAAGGGAGAAATTGACAGTTCATATATTAAAAATGCTGAAAACAATCTGCACAAGTCCTACGATCCCGAATCCTACGATCAGGGCGCTTACATGACAGCCGACAGGATAAAGGCCTGGGCTCTTCTTATGCAACATGATCAGCAGGGATCAGGCCTGTTTATTACAGACAGCAAGTCGGCATTTGAGTGTTTGATTGACAAAGCCTCTCAGTCCGAGATTATAGTTGGCTTTGATTCAATGCCTTTACAAAAAAACAGCGCTGGAAAGGCGGATAAAAGGCGTGACAACTTCATGAAACAGCTTGAAATTATAGCAAAGAATCCCTGGCCGACATCGACCGACAAAATCGTTAACCCGCCTTTTACTAAAAATAGCGATGCAAAGGTTTCGCTGACCCTTGCTATTGTGCCGGGCAAAACGCCGCATGAGTTTTTTGCCGGTTGCTGTGGATATAACCTGACGGAATCAAAAGAAAAGTCTCGATTCCAAAACACCCTGCTCGGTCTTGTTGAACCATTTTAAAGAGCAATTATTTAAGCGAACAAAAAAAATATCAGAAGACTTGACTCAAACTATCAATTGATATATGGAATTTTTTCTAAAGGTCTCTTTAAAGATAGAAACAATTGGCAGTTTAATCCGCCATCCGCTTGAAGCGGAGAAATAATTTTTAAGAAAGGAGAGATAAATATGTCGTTTACACCTACTGTTGACCCGGACAAATGCGAAGGTTGTGAAGAATGCGTTGACATTTGCCCTATGGAAGTATTTGAAATGCAGGATGAAAAATCTGTCCCGGTAAATGCCGAAGACTGCGAAGGTTGTGAAAGCTGCGTTGAGGTCTGCGAATCAGGCGCTATCACAGTTACAGAAGACTAATCAACCCACCTGCAAGTTAATGTTCCTCCGGTCCTTTAAGACCTTATATTTTTAAGATCTCATATTAAGGACCGGAGGATACCCTTCTCTTTTTCTCCCGATCCTTTAATATTCTTATTGTTTCAGCAATCTCCTTGCTTGAAACCTTTTGCCTGCTTTTTTCCATTTTATTCATCACCCCGGCAAATCGAACACCTTCTGCGGCGCTGATCCATTCAAGCTGAAGCCGATCTGGTTTGATGCCCAGCTTTTCCATCCTCTTTTGCAGCTTTTGAACCCTTTTTTGGGTCCAATGATTCGCGTCAATATAGTGACAATCACCTATATGGCAGCCACTTACAAGCACAACCGGCGCTCCCTTAAGAAAGGCATGCCAGATGAACTTTCTGTCCACGCGTCCTGAACACATGGTGCGTATTATATTCACACTCGCGGGATACTGGAGGCGTGAAACTCCGGCATAGTCTGCTCCGGCATAAGAACACCAGTTGCAGGCAAAGACCAGTACCTTTTCCTGAGATCTGTCTTCGAGTACGGCGTCGATCTGACATATAATCTGGTCATCGGTAAAATGGTTCATTGTAATGGCGCCAAAAGGACATTCTGCGGCACATGTCCCGCAACCGGCGCACGCCGCTGAATTAACCACTGCCGGAGTCTTCTTCTTAATATCAATTGTAATGGCATTGTAAGGACACACCTCGGCGCATATTCCACACGATTTGCACTGCTCTGGAATCACCACCGATGTAATCGGCTCGGTTATGATTTCACCTTTATGCATCAAGCGTATGGAACGCGCCGCAGACGCAGACGCCTGAGTAACACTTTCCTTAATATCCTTGGGCCCCTCGGCGCATCCGGCATAAAAAACCCCCCTGGTAGCTGCATCCACCGGCTGCAATTTTGGATGGGCTTCCAGGAAAAACCCGTCCGGCGTCAACTGAAGACCAAGCATCTCTCGAATCTTTTGAGCGCTTTTCGCCGGTTTGATCCCAATGGCCAGCACAAGCATATCCAGATCGTGGAATTCCAGCCCGCCCGAGGCGGTATTTTCAACAGCAACCCGCAGGCTTCCATCGGAAAGCTCCTCAACTGTTCCGGGCAAACCTCTTAAATAATGGACGCCTGATCGACGACTCCGCATGTAAAGCTCTTCGAATCCTTTTCCGAACGCCCTGATATCAATATAGAAAACCTTTATATTAATATCAGGATAATGCTCTTTGAGCACAAGCGTGCTCTTAATTGTACTCATACAACAAACATTTGAACAGTAACCGCCCCCTTTCCTGACGGAACGGGACCCAACGCACTGTATAAAACCGATGGATTCAGGACGTTTTCTGTCTGTTAAACGAATCAGCTCCCCTTTGCTCGGGCCTCCGGCATTTATCAGACGTTCAAACTCAAGGCTGGTACATTTTCAAACCGTGTGTATCCGTATTCGTCAAGCTCTGTCGGATCATATGGCTCCAGCCCGGTGGCCACAACTATCGATCCAACCCTTTCCTTAATCTCTTCATCAGACATGTGAAAATTAATGCAGCCTTTTTCGCAGGCATTTAGACATTTTGCGCATACAGAAGGGTTATGGCCAAGACATTCGTTGATATTGATAACATAGGCGGAAGGAACAGCCTGGGGAAATGGCGTATAAATTGCCTTGCGTGAAGAAAGACCTGCATTAAATTCGTCAGGACGAACAACAGGACAGGCTTTTGCGCAGTCTCCACACGCAGTGCATTCTTTCTCGTTAACATAACGAGCCCGCCTTAGGATCTTTACATCAAAGTTGCCGACATAACCCTGGACATCCACAACCTCACTCATGGTGTGAAGTGTTATTTTAGGATGCCGACCGGCATCTGTCATCTTGGGCCCGAGGATTCAGATGGAACAGTCCATTGTGGGAAAGGTCTTGTCAAGCTGGGCCATTTTGCCGCCGATTGATGGTCTTTTTTCAACAAGGATTACTTCATAACCATTATCTGCAAGATCAAGCGATGCCTGAATGCCGGCAATTCCCCCGCCGATTACAAGTGTGCGTTTGGTTAGCGGTATTGTTCTCACAGCAAGCGGGCAAAGCAGACGCACCCTGGAAATTGCCATTTTTACAAGATTCAGGGCTTTTTGTGTCGCGGCATCAGGTTCATTCATATGAACCCAACTGCATTGTTCACGAAGATTGGCCATTTCCAGGAGATAAGGATTTAGTCCTGCGGACTGTATCATCTGTCGAAAAGTAGCCTCATGAAGCCTGGGCGAACAAGAGGCCACCACAATACGGTCCAATCCGTGTTCATGAATATCTGCTTTGATTTCCTGTTGACCCGGTTCAGAACATGCATATCCTATATCTTTTGAAACAACAACGCCGTCAATTCCCGAGGTTTTGTCAGCAACATATTTGCAGTTTACTGTCCTGGCAATATTCAGGCCGCAGTGACATACATAAACACCTATTCGCGCTCCCTGACCCGAGTTCATTGAAATTTTTTCTGCAACTTTTTCTTCCATTATTATACCTTTTACTCCCCGGCCCCTAATCCTCCCTTAGAAAAACTCGAAGATCCGCCCTTAGGAATGTTCTTCAATACCAGCAAAGTTTTGCTATATAAGGCCTGAAAGAAACCTGTCGGCAGATACAACTCGAATTTTATTTATAAATCTGTCAATTCCGCTTTTTTTAACAACCTGATATGAATAAAGTATATTAAGCTTGTTTCTAAAATAATGCAAATGAGGAGACACACTTATATCATTTAATTTCACTTCTACTGAAAACCATGGCTTTTCATCAATAGTCACTAAAAAGTCCACCTCTTTTTTATCTACATTTCTCAAAAAATAAAGGCCTGCTTTATATCCTTCATAGTCCTGAAGAAAATGTACTAATTTCAAAAGATGAGATGCCACGCAATTTTCAAAACGCGCTGACTCGTTTATAATTTCAGACCAGTCCCAGAGATATAGTTTGGATTCTTTTTTTAATGACCGGTAATTTTTTCCGACATACGGATATATCCTGAAGCAATAATAAAACGATTCCAGTATATTGAGCCAGTTCGTCACAGCGCGATGGCTGATTTCAATATCTTCTCGCAGGGAATTAATTGACAATAAAGCGCCGGATCGTTCCGGAAGCATATCCCCAAGAAGCTTCATGCTGACAATATCCCTTACCGGTTCAATATCTCTGATGTCCTCACGAAACAACTGCTCGTTCTTTTTGTTATGCCATCTTCTCAATGTCCTCATATTTTGTTTTATAAAAGGCTCTGGAAAACCTCCAAATTTGTCAAGAGATAAAAAAGTATCTTTTTCATCTTTTGAACTGACGGGTATTTCCTTGAAAATGGACACAGCAGATAACTTTCCTGTTAATTCAGCCATGGAAAAGGGATGCAATCTATAGTAATGATATCGTCCAAGCATTGAATCCCCGCCTTTTCTGTAAATATCAAGGCGGGCGCTGCCGGTGATCATAAATTTATATTTTTCTTTAAGAGTGTCATATTCTCCTTTAACAAATGACTTCCATTCCTTATATTTATGTATTTCATCAAGAATGATTAATTCAGCATTTCCCGGCCAGTTCGACTGCATTATTTTACGGCGATCTGTTCTGCTGTCCCAGTTATAGTAACCGGTTTTCTGGAAATGCTTGGCCACAAACTCTCTGGCAAGGGTTGTTTTGCCAACCTGCCTGGGACCGCCGACAAACACCATTTTCTCAGACAGGTCTTCAAGGATATATTTAATCAAGTATCTGTTTTTCAGCATAATATATTTAATACCATTTTTTTGCAAAAAATCAACTTTTTTTGCCTGTAAGCAAAAATAAAAGATATAATTTTTGCTTACAGGCAAAAATTATCGTTAGGGCACGGTAAAAAATCAACCAGCCCGTCAAGAACGCTCGGAACGAACGTTATTGCTTTCCGGTGGAAATTGATGTGGTTCCCGTTTGCAGCAATAAATAGTAATTTGGAATCAGCGCATAGGAAAAACAGGCTGTTTGGGTTTTCGTAAGGATATTTCCAAGTCGATTTTAAAAATTATCCCTATTGACACCATCTGTAAATATCTTTTTGCGTTCTATACCTCTGGCAATAATATGATGAAGCGCGGGCGGGCATCTATTCTTGGAGATATCAAAATCTGAAGATAATTTTTCAGTATCTACTTTTAAATATTTAGCATTAATATTATTAAAATATTTGCACACAGATTCTGCATGCGGATCTTTTTCATATGTTAAAATTAATATATTTGTCATTTATTTTTTTAAATGTTTTTCAAATGAATTTCTTATTTTGTTTTGCATTTATTTTAAATTAGAATTTATCTTTTTTCAGACAACATCCATGTTTAAAAATTACTAAATGCCTCCGCCCCCAGTATCCCCGCCACCAGAACTTCCTTCGCTACTCTCACTTCCACCACCCATAATCCCTGTGGTTGGTGCATAAATCTGAAATGTTTTGCCATCTTTTGTTTTGATAATAGTTGTATTTGTAGTTGAATACCAGTCGCCGATGTCGGTTTTGGTGTGGCTTAAGATGTCTGCTCCATAAGGACGGTTATTTGATTCAGATGCTTTGTCCTGCATGTTTTCCACTAAATCTTTAATTGTTTTATCCTGAGAATTTAATGGATGCCAAAACCTGTTTTCTGCTAGTTTATAATTATTATCCACTCCAAGAATTGCGTCAGGAGATTTTTTATCAGAACCTGCGATAAAATATGTGTGGTCTGGCTTTGCCTTGTAATTCTCAAAATTTTCAGTTATGTTTTTACTTGCATTCAAATTTCCATAGTTTCCAAAAAAACCGTCTTGCTTTCCTGAAGTTGCACACCCAATAAGAGAACTTCCCAAAAATACGCCGGCACAAGTTATTCCAACCAACCCTTTTGTGATTTTCCTTAATAATGTGTTTTTCATATTATTTTATAGCAGTCCAAGTATTTAAATGTTTTGATTGTTTCAGGCTTTCGGGATATTAGTTTATAAGTTACTGTTAAGCTTTTAACGAGTAATTGTGGCATATAACAAATTGCTTTCCGCGTTTAACCGCTAAACTGACCGCGGGTTGCGAAATCTTCAGAAACAGAGCAAACTGCGAGCCGCAACCATCTTTTTATATTTCCCGACGGCCAATATCTGCTCAGTACCTTTTTAAAGTTAATCCCTTTTAAGAATCAGCCGACAATTGAACGATTTTATTTATAATTCATATAAGATATCACAAGTTTTGTCAAGGTTCGGGCCAATCCATCCGTCGCTCATGCCTGTCTGCCCTAACTGCACAGGCAGACGAAGGCGAGAGTTCATAAGTGCTTGAAAGAACTGGATTCCCGATCAGGTCGGGAATGACAAAACAATAGAAATTTGACCGGCTTTCTGGGTTTTAACTCCGGATATTGGCTTATTGAATTTAGGCGTTTCTCTTTTCTCGATTTTCTCGGTTCTGTTTTATAGAACTTTTTATTGACTATCTGAGGTATTTATTATATTTATATTTTATGCATATAATTGCTCGAAAAATGCTGTTGGATTTCTCGGCAAAATACCCGGATGCAAGAGAACCTCTGGCAAGATGGTGGATAATATGCAAGAAAAATAATTTCTCTTCTTTCTCTGAGTTGAAAAAAACATTCGGCACATCAGATATTGCTGGCAGATGTGTAATTTTCAACATAGGCGGCGGCAAATATAGATTGATAGTCAGGATCAATTTTATAGCCTGTAGAATGTGGGTTAAATACATTTTACCTCACGATAAATATGAGAAACTTAATTTAAAGGAGGATTCAAAATGCCAGCCTTAAACCAATATGATTACAATGAGTTGTATCCGCTTAGAGTTATCAAAAACAATAAGGATTATAAGCTGGCGCTCAAATCCCTCGAAGCTGTTTTTGATGAAACAGGTGGAAAGCTCGCAGAATATGCAGAAACCCTAACTGTCTTAATCGAACATTATGAGTCAGAAAATTTTCCAATGAATGAATCAAAAGGCGTTGATTTATTAGAATTTCTTATGGCCCAAAATGACCTCAAGCAAAAAGATCTGACCGGCATTATCGGTACAAAATCTTCTGTTTCAGAAATACTCAGCAGGAAAAGACCGTTAAATCTTCAACACATAAGGGCGCTGGCAGATAAATTTAATGTTAAACCCGCAACATTTATTTAGCGCCTGAGCAAAAACTTCCTGGATTACAGTCTTTCTGCTCCACCAGAGCCCTTTGGATTGATGATTTATTCCCAGCAAATAGTCTTTGCTATAAGACTCGTTAAATCTATCATCTTCATGTTTAATTCATTTCCAAGAAAAGGATCCTCCATTGCGCATTTGAGACGGATCTGGCATTTAGGGCAGACCGTGGAAGATCGCTTCCCGCAGCATGAGACTGCCTCAGGGCCATTTACACGAAGATACCCCTCTTTTAATTGCAAACATCATTCCTCTTTCAATGGGTGACGAATTCGTATCCGAGTTTCCTCAATAACCAGAATTGTTCCAGGAAAGACATCCACATCCTCACGAAAGACTTGTTCGCATACTCGTATCACATTTTGGGGTTTCAGATTCTTGAGCCTCAGATACAAAATCCCATAATACGGCTTCCCCTCATTTATGGTTAACGTGCCAAAATCCGAATCATGGGTCAGCACAAAACGCTGTTCCTGATACGCAATGTTCAGGAGGTCTTCATCGTCTTTACCATGCCACTGTTGTTCCTTTGTATCAAGAATATCAAGGCCATATTGTCGAAGAAACGCCACAACTTTGGGGGAAATATTCTCATCTGTAAAAATTTTGATGTTATGAAGTTTCATGCAGCGACCGGTTCTAACTCCACATAAATTTCATTCTTACAGGAACGAGCAGCATACCTGAGACAAGCATGAATATCTTCTTTCGTAAGATGGGGGTAGTCTTCAAGAATTTCTCCCTCTGAAACCTCAGAGGCTAATAAATCAAGAATGAATTCTACGGAGATACGTGTCCCTCGGACAATAGGCTTTCCACCAAGTATATTGGGATTTGCGGTAATTTGTTCTATCATCTGTTAATACCTCCTCATAAGATTCGTGATTATTCGTGGTTGTATCCTTAACTTATTGTGACAAGCATAGCGATATCACCCCTATGACGTCAAGAAATTCTGTTATATATTTCGCTGTTTTGCAGTATTGAGTCCCATTCTACTGATTGCATATGTCTGTTTCTTCATCTTTTTCCATTCAATGTTTCCGTCTGACCCCTGACCTCCGACTTCTGACTTCTGATAGATTTATTCCCAGCAAATAGTCTTTGCAAGCAGGCCTGTCAGGTCCATCATCTCCATTTTCAGTTCTTTTCCTAAAAATGGGTCTTCCATGGCGCACTGTAGATGGATCTGGCATTTAGGGCAGGCCGTGACAAGAAGATTGCTTCCTGTATCATGAGCCTGTCTCAGGCGTTTTACCTGAAGCGCCTTGCTGAATGAATCGCATCCGGTCCATGCGCTGTTGCCACAGCAGATAGCGGCTGTTCCGCTGTCCTGCATTTCCTGGAAACGGTTGGCTTTAAGACGCTTTATCAACATTCTCGGCAGGTGTCCTGATATTTTTAAAATTAATTCTTATCCTTTCAATATCCTGCTCAATTGTCTACAGTTTCCACGGCAAATAATCTTAAACCACGCCCATTTTTTACTCCGATCAGGAGATGGTGGTTTGTCGATTTTGATGAGGAGATCAGGAGGATATATGGTGAGAAGATATTAACTAACTTTACAAGGTGGTATTATTGAAACCGTTTATTGAGCCTTCCGCAAGTATAGGCGAGGCATCTATTTTTTCTGCCGCCATCATGTAGACAACTCGTTTCATGGCGCTTAAAATCATTAATTGTTCCCATTCCTCCAAGTTTGAAAACCGCTTTATAAATGTTTCTTGCAAAGGAGGCGGGGCTTGCTCAAGAATTTGAAGGCATTTCTCAGAGAGCTGTATTATTATCCGCCGCTTATCTTGATCACTGCGTATTTTTGTTAAAAGCTCTCTTTTTTCAAGTCGGTTTACAATGTCAGTTGCGGTAGCCTGGCTCAGGCTGATCGATTTAGCCAAAGCTGTAATCGAAATTTGGCCGTGGTTTGAAATTTCCCGCAAAACTATCAACTGGGGCCCGGTTATCCCATATTTCCGGTTCAGATCTTTAGAGTGAAGACTTATTGCCCGAATAATCTTTCTCAGAGACAAAAGCAATTCACTGCATCGCAACTCTGTTGTTATTTCTTCTGCCTGTGGTGTTGTTTGATCCTGTTTCATTTTTTTCTCAAAATCGGTTAAAGTCGTATGATGGAAATGCAGCAGTTTTATAGCAAAAAAAGCTGTCAGCTTATTACTTTAATTCCCACGATAAATGCAATATTTATTTGATATCCTATCCTATTATGCCTTAAGATATTTTATATAACACATACTATTTTATGCAAATTCCATCCTTCTATTCCATACTATTATATGTTTTATAATACAAACCCGATTTTAGTAAAAAGTGGGGAATACCATTTACTCTGTAAGTGTTCAATAATTAGCGCCCAGAAATGTAGCGATATAACATGTTGGTATAACAGTATAAAGTTTAATCAAAGACGGGACTTGTCAGCGCCAAATGCCGGATAAATTTAACTTTTTACAAGCTTATCAATAGCGCACATTAAATTATTATTCCAATGTTTTTATTTTTTCCTTGTTATTTTACATAGTACACGTTATATAGAATAATTAATAAAATTTGATGTGCTGGAAATTTATATTTCAGTATCAAAGTGTAAATTGCGACTGAACAACATGAAGATTTAGGAAATTGTCCTATGGTTGTTAACAATTTTCAAATTGATGTGAACAATGAAAAACTTTTGCGGTTTTTTGGGTCATCCGGCAATAAGAATGTATCCCCGGCTGTTCAGCAAAAAATTGATCGGTCTTCAGATCGTCTGGAAGAGCTGGTAACGCCGCAAATAAACTTCAATGTGAAGCCTCTCGCCTCGGTAAAAAAAGGCGGAGTCCTGTTACAGGATCAAACATGGCTGAAAAGTCCGAAGCTTTCCCGAACTTTTCGTTCTGCAAAAAAAGTATGTTTTTTTATCGCAACTATCGGCCATAATTTAGAACGGAAAGTAAGCGAGTACATGAAAAAGAATCGATACGCAGACGCATACGTTCTCGATACCATTGGGTCTCTTGTTGTGGAAGACGTTACCAATCAATTTCATCTTCGCATGGAACGTCATTGCCAGGCCAGAAGCCAAGCCGTAACGCTGCGGTTCAGCCCGGGATATTGTGACTGGTCTCTCCGTGAACAGACCGCTGTTTTCAATCAGTTCGAAGATTCCAAAAGTATTGGCGTAACACTCAGCGACGCTTGCCTTATGACACCCCGCAAGTCCGTTTCCGGGGTTTTCGGAATCGTACCAAAGAACGGCAACCAAACAATTGCCGACTACAATCCTTGCACTAACTGTTCGAAAACCGATTGTATCGCAAGGAGAAAGTAATTGCCCCGCCTTTTTTAAAATAAATAAAACAACGGAAGACAGGAGATCGAGAGAATGCGTAGAGGACTTTCCGGGGGCTTGTACAAGCCTTTGAATAAAGAAGGTATTCAAAAGATTCACAAAACAGTGCTCAAAGTATTTGCCGAAGTCGGCATCCAGGTCAATCATAAACAAGCCTTTGAGATGTTCAAAAAGGGTGGCGCAGACGCTGACTCGGACAGTAAAATTGTAAAATTTCCGCCGGATATGGTAATGGAGCTTGTGCAAAAAGCGCCGTCTTCCATCAACCTTTGCGGCCGCGAGCCTGACGGGTCCCTGGATTGCGATATCGAAGGAACCAGGGTTTATCTTGGAACCGGAGGCACAGCTCTCAATGTGCAGGACCCTGGAAGTAATGATTCACGTCCATCCGAACTTAAGGACATTATGAACATGGCCAGGCTTGTAAGCAAGCTTGAAAACATTCATTTTTATATGCTCAATGTTTTTCCTCACGACGTTGATTACGCCAACATAGACGTAAATCGTTTTGGCGCTGCCTTAAATCGCACAAAAAAACACATCATGGGCGGCGTCTATACTGTGGAGGGGGTTCGCAATGTGATCAGGATGGCGGAAATGATTGCAGGATCGCGGGAAAAACTTCGAAAACGGCCATTTATATCCATGGTGGCCTGCGTAATCAGTCCTTTCAAGCTGGACGAAGACTACGGAAAACTGGCCATGGAGGTCGCTGGAAACGGCATCCCGCTGGTTGTGCCTGCGGAACCGTTGTGCGGCGCCACCTCGCCCGTCACCTTGGCCGGAACACTGGTTGTAGAGTGTGTGGACACGCTTTGTGGCGTCATGCTGGCCCAGTTGACAAACCCGGGCACACCGGTCATTTTTGGCTGTGTTTCATCCTCAACTGATCTTCGAGACATGAAGTATCTATCCGGCGCAGTTGAAATGGGTCTGATCAACGCGGCTGCCTCACAGATGGCACAGTTTTATAAACTTCCCATTTATGCCACGGCAGGCATGTCCGATGCCAAGGTAAACGACGCTCAGACAGGTTATGAATCCGCCATTACCAGTCTTCTGGTGGCTCTGGCCGGCGGCAACTTTATCCACGACGCTGCCGGATTCCTGGAATTCTGCATGACAGCCTCTTTTGATAAACTTGTGATCGACAATGAGATTATCGGCATGGTCATGCGCGCCGTTGAGGGGGTGCGTGTAGATGAAAGCACACTGGCTTTTGATGCTATTAAAAAGGTCGGCCCCGGCGGGCATTTTGTTTCCTCGCGACACACGCGGCGGCACATGCGTGGCGAGCAATACATGCCTCAGTTAAGCGACAGGGAAAACAGGGATACATGGAAGGCCATGGGAGCCAAAGACACCCGTACC
>JACNLL010000008.1 GCA_014381545.1 Candidatus Desulfaltia bathyphila | reverse complement strand
CCGATTACTGCGTCAGGCTCAAATTTCAATCCTCGAAATATTCAATATATTCCTCCGGTTGAAATTTTCGCCTTCCTTGTACTCGAACAAAATTGAACATTTTTCAAAGGTCTCGTGGCGGGGGTTTTTTTATTGTAAAAAATAATGTTTTTGTGTAAAGTTTCCAGGCTTTTTGTTTTATTCTTTTAAAATCGGTTTTCAAGGAGATCGTATCTATGAATCCCATTGCAAAACAGCTTAACAGCACAATCACTGCGGGCAATCCTCATCTCATGGAGATGTTGTCTGATATCGGCAAAGAGCTCTTTTTCCCAAAAGGGATTTTAAGCCAGAGCGCGGAGGCAAAGAAAAAAGCGTTTAAATTAAATGCAACAATAGGAATTGCAAAGGAACAGGGTAAAACCATGCGTTTTAATTCGGTTATGGCCGCAATTAACGGCATACGGGCAAAGAAATCATTAACCTATGCCCCATCATTTGGGATTACCGATTTAAGGCAGGTCTGGCAAAATGCAATATTTGAAAAGAACCCTTCCCTTGCAAATAAACATATAAGCACCCCGATTGTTACCTGCGGCATAACTCATGCTGTAAGTGTGTTTGCAGATCTCTGGATAAACCCCGGAGACGTGATCATATTGCCTGATATGATGTGGGGCAACTACAACATGATTATAAATGTAAGAAAACAAGGAAACATAAGCAAGTATCCCATGTTTTCGGATGATGGCCGATTTAATCTTAATGCATTTGAGGAAAAGGTCATTAATGAAGCAAAAAAACATGACAAGATAATTGTTTTGCTCAACTTTCCGCATAATCCAACCGGCTATACAGTAACCGAAGAAGAAGGAAACAGTATTGTTAATATTTTAGCCGATCTGGCTGTTAGGGGCACAAACATAATTGCTGTTGCAGATGACGCCTATTTTGGGCTCTTTTACGAAAAAAAAACCATAAAAGAATCACTTTTTGCCAGGCTTTGCGATAAGCACCCCAGACTGCTTGCCGTAAAGATGGACGGCGCCACCAAGGAAAATTATGTGTGGGGTTTAAGGGTCGGTTTTATTACCTACGGTTGTAACGTCAATGGCGATCCTGCTCCGGTATATGATGCCCTGGAAAAAAAGACAGCGGGCAATGTAAGGGGTTCCATATCAAACGCTTCCCATCTTGGTCAATCTATTGTGTTAAGGTCCATGCAGCATGAAAATTATCCCGCAGAAAAAAAGGAAAAATTTGAAATACTTAAAAGCAGAGCAAGGTGCGTTAAAGCTGTTCTGTCTGATCCGAAATATAAAGATGCCTGGGATGTTTATCCGTTTAATTCCGGCTATTTTATGTGTATAAAATTAAAATCAACAGATGCCGAAACCCTGAGGCTTCACCTTTTAGATAAATATGGAGTGGGGCTTATTTCCATAGGTGACAGGAATTTAAGAATTGCCTTTTCATGCCTGGAAGAAAAAGATATTCCCGAACTGTTTGATATTATACTGCGGGGAGTAGAATATCTCAAAAATACAAAGTGATGATATTAAAAAAATGGTTTAAGGCAATCGCCGTAAAAAACCGCTCTATCGACATAGCCCGTGCAAGCAAATGGGCCCTTGCTTTTGTTGCAATAGGTATTATTGCAGGATTAGGCTCCATTGTTTTTCATTACCTCTGTCAGCTTGGGCTCCATTATTTCATGGATTTTATAGCCGGCTACCGGCCTCCTTCCCCTGCCGGAGAACATCATCTGCTCACGCCGACAAGCACTTCTTTCAGCCGTTATACTCTTTTATTCCTGCCTGCTTTTGGAGGGATATTGAGTGGATGGCTGGTATATACCTTTGCGCCGGAAGCCGAAGGGCACGGAACGGATGCCGCAATTGACGCATATCATACAAAAGGCGGTTTTATTCGTGGCAGAGTCCCGATAATTAAAACAATAGCATCCGCTATTACCCTTACAACCGGTGGTTCCGGCGGAAGAGAAGGGCCAATAGCCCAAATAGGGGCCGGCTTTGGGTCATTTCTGGCAACAAAGTTAAAGCTTTCAGACAGGCAACGAAGAATAATGATGGCCGCAGGAATCGGCGCAGGTGTGGGCAGTATCTTCAGGGCGCCACTGGCCGGCGCCCTCTTTGCCGCGGAAGTGCTCTACAGGGATCCCGAGTTTGAATCCGAGGTTATCATACCGGCCGGAATCTCTTCGGTGGTGGCTTACTGCCTGTATTGCCTGGTATTTGGATGGGGATCTTTGTTTGAATCCCCTGATTTTCAGTTCCGTAATCCATTGGAGCTGGGGCCTTATATTATTCTTGCCTTTGTTCTTGTAGGCACAGGGATATTATATATTAAATTATTTTACGGCGTAACAAAGCTGTTTAAGTCCTTTAAGGTTCCAAATCACATAAAACCCGCCATAGGGGGGATCTGTACGGGCATAGTGGGTTTCTTTTTGCCCCAAACTCTTGCCTTTGGATACGGCTTTGCCCAGAAAGCCCTTAATAATGAACTGACAATCCCCTTCTTGTTACTGCTTGCCTTTGGCAAGATAATTACTACATCATTTTCAATAGGATCGGGTGGAAGCGGGGGTGTGTTCGGCCCGTCGATCGTTATAGGCGGAGCAATAGGCGGCGCTGTCGGGAAGCTGTTTCATCAAATCATGCCTGACATTGTAACAGAACCGGGCGCTTTTGTGGTAGTTGGCATGGCAGGTTTTTTCACCGCTGTTTCAAACACACCGATTTCAACAATTATATTTGTCAGTGAAATGACCAATTCATACCATCTGCTTCTGCCAAGCCTCCTTGTATGTTCCCTGTCATACCTGGCAGCCCAGAAATGGACTATTTATAAAAAGCAGGTCAAAAGAAAAATCGACTCTCCTGCTCATACAGGCGAGTTTTTTGTAGATATTCTGCAGACCATAAAGGTTAAGAATCTAATGCATCTCGTGAAAAAGGTCGAGCTAATACCCCAGGATATGACCTTTTTAGATTTCAAGAAGTACTTTTCAGAAACAAAGCAGCATTATTTCCCGGTTATGGATCAGAATGAAAGGCTCATCGGAATATTCTCCAGCACCGATATCAGGAGCGTACTCTTTTCCAGTGACATTGAGCATCTTGTTCTAATGAAGGATATCGGCGCCTCTGATATCATAGTAGCCACTCAATCTGATGATTTAAACACAGTGCTTCAAAAATTTACTACAAAAAATATTGATAGCCTTCCAGTAGTCAAGGATGATGATCATCAAATTCTTATCGGGATGCTGAATAGAAGAGAGGTTATTTCATTTTACAACCAGCAGATACAAGAAATGAAAAACAAAGCTAAAAGATAAAACC
This sequence comes from Candidatus Desulfaltia bathyphila, assembly GCA_014381545.1. GTDB lineage: Bacteria > Desulfobacterota > Desulfobacteria > Desulfobacterales > ETH-SRB1 > Desulfaltia > Desulfaltia bathyphila. The sequence continues at coordinate 20,676 of JACNLL010000008.1, read as the reverse complement.
GTTCAGGGTTCAATGGCAATGTTGAAAAGCTGTAAAACAAGATAGGCACGTTCGGAACGAACATCCCCACGTCCGCGCCACTGACGATAAGTCTGTCGATCCTGTAAGCGGATATCCGGCACTCAAAGGATTTTTGGGCAGGGTGAGAAAGAAATAGACAATTAAACCGTTATTTCATAAAAGTCATAAAAGAGGTCAAGTCCAAGTCTGTTCTAAATCCAAATGAGCAAAGAGCAAACTTGACCCCTTTTACTTGACCCCTTTTCTGTGGCTTATGATTTACCTTCTGTAAATCAGCAAAAAGACCAGCAAGGCGATTAAGCCAACAATACCTTCCTTAGCAAAACTTTCTACAATTTTGGCCAGATTATTTACTATCCCGGTTGTACCGGGAAAAAGAATATCAATTACCACAAAAACCAAGATTAACGACAAGCCAAATTCAGCCAAAACCTTTAACCAGCCATTAATAACCTGAATTGTATCTCTAAACATAGCCATAACTACCTCTTCTTTTATGTTAGTTGTTGACCACCATCTTCAACTCATAATGACAAGACTATCCTGCATATTTTTCTTGCGAAAAATAAATCGAGTTAAAATGAAGAGTGAATTCGCCCCTTTTCCAGTGGCGAATTCTTTAATCAACTAAATTACTTTCTATAAATTGCCAGAAAGATAATCAAGGCAATCAACCCTACTATACCCTGACCTACAAAACTATTGATAAGCACACTTAAATTCTGCACAATCTTAGTTACTGGGCCAAACAGAAGATCAACAACTAAGAATACTAAAGCTAAAGATAATCCGATTTCAATAATGTCCTTTATCCATCCATTAATGCTTGCAAACGTTTCTCTTAATGTAGCCATATCATTCCCTCCTCTTTCTTAACGTTAATATTGAAACATGCATTATTGCCTTGGAGCAAATAGCCCCTTCCCGCACCAAATTTTCTATAACAAAAAAATTCATTCTATAACTCTTATAATAACATAGAAAAAATAAGGTGTCAAATACTAAAAACATAACATTATAAAATCATTTTAGCAAGCAACTATCTGTTTAGGGATGAATATCCTTTAATATAATTATTAAGTAACAGTTTAGCTCTTTGACAATTAAGCTGCCAGTTTTAAGGTGATGTTCTCATTTTGAGTTTTTCTGATCCTATCTTTTGCATCGGGAGCACTGCGGGACATCCATGAATAAGTAAATAACTTACTATAATAACTGATATTTATGCTTTTTAGCGATCTTTTCTCCTCTATTTACAGCATGCATGGATGAATCCCCAAAGCAGCTGATTGCGGAGACAAGAATTTCCATCCCTGATTTGCATTGAGAAGTCCAACAGTCACCACTCTATTTCCGATAACTTCGTTTGCTCCATTCAGAGATATACAAAGGAAATATTCCTGTTTTTTGTCTGCAATATATGAAATAAGGGGTAAAATATCTTCTGCCTTGTGAATAACTATATTTTCCTTTAATAACCTCCTCCTTGCAAGTTCAAAAGAAGCCACAATCTGACATGCTTTGGCAAAACCAACACCTTCTATCGCAACAATAAGGGCTTTCACATCTATTTTTTCACCGTATTTATCAAGCTGTTGTAAAATAGCGCGAGCTACTTGAAAAACATCTTTTCCCTTGACTCCGCTTCCAAGGAGGATAGCGATAAGTTCTGAATCAGAAAGAGCTTCAGGCCCTTTGGCAGCCAGCTTCTCCCGCGGCCTGTCGAAATCGGGAATATCTTTAATATGCTTCAAGGTTATTTCCGGTTATTTTCTGACCTGATTTAGCATTCTGCAATAAAGTAAACCCTTATTTCTGATTTTCCAGCTCAATAATCCCTCGTAATTGTTTTATGATGCCCTCTCTTAGATTTTTATTTCTTGTCTTGCGAAAGAGTTTCAAGAGAGTCATTTCTTCCTTGTCGAGGGGTCGAAAGGTTTCAATGGGATCTCCTCCGGAGTTATATTTTAACGCATGGTCTGAAACCTTAAGAGCGCTTTTTCCTTCCTCGAAAAAGGTGGTAATATTAATTCCAAAGGCCTCTGAGATCTGCTGCAATCGCATGACTGAAATCCTGGTTGAGCCCTTCTCGTATTTTTGGATTTGCTGAAAAGAAATACCTATTCTTTCAGCCAAATCAATCTGAGAAAGACCCCAGTTCTTCCTTATCTGTCTAATTTTCAGCCCAATCTTTTTTTCTATCAATCCCTTTTTCCTTTGAGCAGCATTATCCAAATCCTTACTATTTGAATAAATATTTATCATATAAAAAAACCGGAAAGTCTAACAACTGTTGGTAGTATTTTTTTGTTGATTTTGCTATCCTTATAGTTGTATTATGATTGAAAAAGGAGGACCATATGGCAAAAAAAAGGATACTTATCGCAGATGACGAGAAGGCTATAAGGATTTTACTTGGTATGGCTCTGAAAACTTATGATTACGAGGTTGATATTGTTAAAAATGGGCTTGAGGCGATCAACAATATTTACAAAAGATCTTATGATTTAATTATCACAGATTATATGATGCCCGAAATGGACGGACTTGAATTAACCAAAAGGATAAGATTAGAATATCCTTCTATTCCCATTCTTATCGTCACCGCCAATGGGCCTGAACATGATTTCCTGAAAAGTGGGGCCACATTCTATATCGAGAAACCATTCAGTATGTTAGAGATACAAAACATAATAAAAATAATGCTGAATAAAGAAAAAATAGACTGATATTTATGTTCTTTAGCGATCTTTTCTCCTCTATTTACAGAATATCCTACTCCTGGCTGACTCATTCCTAATTGTTTCGCTAAATCTGCGCAGCTTATTCCCAATTCCCGATTAGCCCGATTAGTTAGATTGTAAAAGATATTTGGGCAACAACGATATGGCATAAAGAGGCAGATTGCATATTTTCCCATCCTTTTTGAAGTTAAGCAGATTTGTCCGCGCAAGCAGGGGCGATTCGAACTATAAATCATATGAGCCTAAGCTTTTGCTCTCGACATCTGCGCTCTCTGCAGCTCTGTGGTGAACTAATACGATAGAAGAGATATAAAAGAAAAAATTACTTGAGATGTATAAGAACTCCTGGCTCATTTTGTGTTGCAGCGCTAATCCGGCTATTGTGATTTATCAGCACCGACCCTACAGCATTTAAGGCTTTTTCAGGGGTATTATTTGTTTCGCTTATATGGGCCAGAATCACATGCTTAAGCCTGTCGTGTCGCACCTCCTTTAAAAGATTTTTCGACTCTTCGTTGGAAAGGTGACCGGTTCTGTTCTTAATCCGTTGTTTTAATTCCCATGGATAAGGACCGTTTATCAGCATATCTGTATCATGATTGGCTTCAAGTATTAATAATAAGCAGTCTTTTAGATGCTCTTTAACCATTGAGGTTGCTATCCCGAGGTCGATTGCTATCCCGATTTTTGTTTTGTCCCGGTTTATAGTAAAACCTACCGGATCCTCTGCATCATGTGATATTGAAAAGGGATGGATTGTCAGGGTGTTTATCAAAAAGGATATGCCGCTTTCAAAGTTTACAATATCCTGAATATTCCCTATTTGTGATGAAGCGGCTTTGCTGGTTCGTTCGTTGATAAAGACAGGCAGATCAAATCGGCGCGAAAGAACTCCCACGCCATGGATATGGTCGGCATGTTCATGGGATACCAGAATAGCATCAAGATCGTCAGGGCAAAGCCCTTTTGATTTTAACCTGCGTTCGATTTCTATTCCGGAAAGGCCGGCATCAATAAGTATAGAGGTGGAACCGTCGGAAACAAATATTGCGTTCCCTTTGCTGCCGCTCGCCAGCATACATACTGAAAGGTTATGGCCGTTGTCATGCATAATAAAATGCGCCATTCCTTTTACAATCCGGTATGACCAAAGCCTCCGTCATTGCGGATTGTTTCGTCTAAGTGTTCAACAACCTGCAAGCGGGCCTGATATACCCTTTTAATGACCATCTGGGCAATCCTGTCGCCTCTATAAATAGTGTAATCCTTTTTACCGAGATTAATAACAGGAATCATCACCTCGCCACGATAGTCAGCGTCTATGGTGCCCGGCGAATTAATGAGCCCTATGCCATGCTTTACAGCCAACCCGCTTCTCGGGCGGATCTGTGCTTCAAACCCACCTGGAATAGCCATGGCAAACCCGGTTGGTATCAGAGTAATTTCTCCTGTTTCAATAACGATCTCTTTTTCTACAGCCGCGCATATATCCATCCCCGCTGATTGGGGCGTCATATAGCAGGGAAGAGGAATATCCTCATGCGAATCCGGCTTTAAACGGAGTATTTTAATTACAGGGGTGTTCATACTTTAAGCACGGTTTTATTTGCTGTCCGAGGCCTTTTCCTCTTCCAGAACAGCCTTGCGGCTCAGGCGTATTTTCCCGTCCTTCGAGATTTCAAGGACCTTGACTTTAAGTATGTCCCCTTCCTTAACAATGTCCGTAACCTTTGCAACCCGGTGCGGGGCAAGCTGTGAAATATGCACAAGGCCGTCACATGATGGCATTATCTGGACAAATGCGCCAAAATCCATAATTTTTACTACTTTACCTTCGTAGATCTTTCCGACCTCAGGTTCCATTGTAATATCTTTTATCGCTTGCAGGGCCGCATCCGATTCTTTTTGAGAAAAAGCAGCAATTTTAACAAGGCCGGTATCATCTACTTCAACCTGTGTGTTTGTTTCACTCTGAATTGCCCTGATCATCTTCCCGCCAGGCCCTATAATATCACGGATTTTATCGGGATTGATATTTATAGTTATTATTTTGGGGGCATAGGGAGAGGTATTGTCTCTGGGCTTTTCCAATGCTTCCATCATCCTGTCAAGAATAAAAAGCCTCCCCAAACGGGCTTGTTCAAGAGCCTTTTCCATTATATCCTTTGACAGCTCATGAATTTTAATATCCATCTGAAGAGCGGTTATACCTTCTTTTGTGCCGGATACCTTAAAATCCATATCACCGGCCTGATCTTCATCACCAAGAATATCGGTCAGGATAACCACATTATCTCCATCCTTTACAAGGCCCATTGCAATGCCCGCAACCGGGGCCTTTATGGGAACCCCCCCGTCCATCAGCGCCAGAGTGCCTGCGCATACGGTCCCCATAGATGAAGAGCCGTTAGATTCCAACACCTCTGAAACGATTCGAATAGTATAGTCAAATTTTTCCTTGGGCGGCAAAACCTTTTCAATAGCTCTTGTTGATAGCCCGCCATGGCCTATATCTCTACGGCTTGGGCCCATAAAGCGTTTTGCCTCTCCGACTGAATACGGGGGAAAATTGTAATGAAGCATAAACGGTCTTAATTCTTCCCCGCTCAGAGTTTCCACCCGCTGTTCATCACGACCCGAACCAAGGGTTAACACTCCTAATACCTGAGTTTCTCCCCTGGTAAACAGGGCGCTTCCATGAGGTCTGGGCAGAATTCCAACTTCACAGGAAATGGGCCTTATTTCATCAAATTTTCTGTTGTCTATCCTGCGTCCTTCCTTAAGAATAAAATCTCGCATAGTTGATTTAATCAAGCCATTACATATATCGTATACTTCGCCTTTGCGTTCAGCAAAATCATCGCCAAGTTTTGCAAGAACATCGGATTTAAAGAGGCTAAGCGATTTGTTACGATCCTGTTTGCCGGGGATCGTAAGAACATCACGTAGCTGCAAGGATGCTTCGGGAACGATTTTATTAACAAGCTCTATGTCCTGCTCTGGTGGAACGAACACACGTTTCTGAACTCCATTGCTTAGTTTTAGCTCCTTTTGCATATCAATTATCGGTTTTAATGCCTCATGCCCGTAAAATATAGCCTCCAACAGATCCGCTTCATTAACGACGTTGGCACTGCCTTCTACCATTACAATTCCGGTTTCAGAGCCTGCAACAATAATATTGATATCGCAATGTTCATATTCGCTTATTAAAGGGTTGGTTACAAGCTTGCCGTCTATTCTGCCGACACGAACACATGCAATAGGTCCGGCAAAAGGAATATCAGATATTTCAAGCGCTGCAGAGGCTCCTGCCATTGCCAGAATATCCGGGTCATTCTCCTGGTCCATGGAAAGAACAAGAGCAATAATCTGTGTTTCGCTGCAGTAACCTTTTGGGAAGAGAGGTCTGATTGGGCGGTCGATCAGCCGGGCGGTTAATGTCTCTTTTTCACTCGGGCGTCCGAGTTCACGCCTGAAATAATTGCCGGGTATCCGGCCTGCCGCATATATCTTTTCCTGATATTCCACTGAAAGAGGTAAAAAAGATACATCCCGTTCCTCCCTGGATGATACAGCGGAAACCAGCACAATGGTTTCTCCGTACTGAACTACGACCGAACCGGAAGCCTGTTTTGCAATTTTACCAGAGCTTATGCTCAGAATTCTTCCCCCGACTTCGGCTTTATATATATTTTCCACTTTGTCTCCTTAAAAATAAAACGATTAATGACAAATAATTCGGTAACCGTTCACGGTTGTCGGTTCACAGTTCACAGTTTTTTCAACCGTGAACTGTTACATATGTTATCTTCTCAGCCCCATGTTTTTAATAATCGAGCGGTATCGCTTCACATCATTGTTTTTGACGTAGTTTAAAAGTCTGCGTCGTCTTCCAACCAAAACCAACAAACCTCTTCTGGAGTGATGATCCTTTTTGTGAACCTTCAAGTGTTCAGTAAGATATACGATACGATGTGTCAGAAGCCCGATCTGGACCTCGGGTGAACCTGTATCGGTTTCATGCAATTTATATTGTTCAATGAGATCCTTTTTAATTTCCGATGTCTGAACCACTTTATTTGCCTCCTACTTTTTTAATAAATGTTTTTATTGTTTTGGAAAAACACAGCAATAATGATATCTATCGCTATCTTTTTCCAGATTTAATATTGCTATAAGATCATCATTGGTATCAACAATCTTGATGAAATCTTCATGAATATCCGTTTGTTGTAAAATAATATCCTGTCTGGCAATTATTCTGCCATGTTTTAACTTATCACTCAAAATATTATCGGCGATATACTTGGGCATATACTGCAAAGTGTCTGACATACTTATGAGTCGAGCTGAAAGTTTGTGCGATAAATGAAGATCTTCCATTTCCGGTAATGTTAAAGCCTGGCTGATTGTAAATCCGCTGCTTTCAATCCTTCTTAGCTCTTTAAGGCACCCTCCGCATCCAAGAGCCTCCCCAATATCTGCGCATAGCGTCCTGATATATGTTCCCGCAGAGCAGGACACCTCAAAACGTATCAAAGGTAAACTTATCTCAAGTATTTTAATATATGAAACAAAAACGCTCCTTGCTTCTTTCTGAACAGGCTTGCCTCTTCGCGCAAGCTTGTATAATGGAACCCCTTTATGCTTTAACGCCGAATAAACCGGAGGCCGTTGTTTGACAGCCCCCTCAAATTGCTTAAATGTTAGACGTAACTTCTTATCCGGAAATGTCGTTTTATCGGATGTTGAAATTATATTTCCTGTAAAATCCTGCGTATCTGTTTCAATTCCAAGATGAATAACCGCCACATATTTTTTTTTGTCGTGCAATAAAAACCTGCAAAGTTTTGTAGCGTCATTGAGGCAGCAGACCAGCACACCTGTTGCAAACGGATCAAGAGTGCCGGCATGTCCGGTTTTTCCTGCGCCAAGTAGTTTCTTAACATGGGCTACAACTTTGGCGGAAGTCATATTTGCCGGTTTATCTACAACTAAAATTCCGTTTAATTGATGCTGCATCAAATTTTTTCGGCAAAATTAAAAATTAGGCTTTTTAAATCAGCAATCGAAGATTCAACGCTAAATCCCGCTGCTCTGTAGTGCCCACCACCGCCAAAAGATGAGGCAAACGCAGCAACATCAACGGTTCCATCGGAACGGAGGCTGACATGAAATCGGCCCTGGTTTTTTGATTTTCCTTTCAAGTTAAATGTCCTGTGAATAAGAACCGCTATCTTAACATTATTTATAGCCTTTGCGTAATTTATCAGACCGTTTACCTCTTCAGGCCGAGCTCCGGTTTCATCTAACATCTCCTGCGTAAGCGTTATCATGGAGAGTTTACCGTTTTTTGATATCTCTATAGAGCCAAGCGCCTTATGTAAAAGTTTTATGTAACCCGGAGAGAAAGTTTCATATATATTCCTGGCAATATAATAGGAATCGACACCGATATCTATCATTTCCTTACAGATTGTAAAAGCCGATTTGTTTGTATTTGAAAAACGGAACGAACCTGTATCGGTTAAAATCCCGGTATATATCAGGGTGGCAACATCCTTGCTAATGGGCAATTCCATCTGCTTTAAAAGACGATATATGATTTCAACGCTGGCGCATGCAGAAGAATCTATTAACTGAAAATCGCCAAAGCTGGTATTGGAAACGTGATGGTCGATATTGATAACGACCGGAATACGGCTTACAAATGAAGCTGCCTTCCCAATACGATGCAAATCGCCACAATCAAGAACAATGGCAGTATCATATATAGTTTGTCTGTCAATGTGCCGTACAATACGTTTGACCGAAGGCAAAAAACGATAAACAGCAGGAATAGGGCTTTCGTTATAAAGAGTTATTTCTTTTTGCAATGAAGCAAGTGAAAGCCCCATGGCAATCACAGAGGCTATCGCATCTCCATCCGGATTAATATGAGAACAAAGAAAAACATGATTACTGTTTTTCAAGTGTCGTATTATCTGATTCATCATCGGCTTTTATTAATTTTAACACATCCTCTATGTGCGATCCATAATCAAAAGATTCATCATAAAAAAATTTCAGATCAGGCATGTAACGCAAGCCCAGTTTAGCGGCAAGAACCCGTTTTATATATCCAAGAGCGCTCTTAAAACCTTGGACTGCCTCTTTTCTGCTTGTTTTAGCTCCTGAAGAAACAAAGTATACACGGGCAATCCTTAAGTCTTGAGACATCTTTACGCTGGTAATTGTAACCATCTCAAGGCGAGGATCTTTAATGCTTTTTTTCAGCAGTTCCGACAGGTTTTTTTGTATCTGGCCGCTTACCCTGTCGGATCGTGAAAAGTATTTCATAAATTGATAATCTCCATTTTACTATCAATTATCTCGGCTAATCCCAACGCATCTGCCAGGTTGAATATTTTGTCAATCTTAGAATTAATCACCGTCTTGTCGTTGCCGACCAGAACAAAACCTATTTCAGCTCTTTGATGGATATCATTTGAGCCAACCTCTGCAACCGAAACATTAAAATTGTTTCGCAACCGGCTGATAATCGATTTGACAATCTTTCTTTTGCCCTTTAAAGAACGACAGTCATGCAGCCTGAATGTAATAATCCCTGAACCGATAACCATACTTATTTACTCTTTCAGCTCCGGTTTAATCTCTTCCAGGTAGTAGCATTCAATTATATCGCCAACCTTAATATCGTTGTATTTTTCAATGCCGATTCCGCATTCATAGCCGCTCTGGACCTCCTTGGCATCGTCTTTAAAACGGTGCAGCGAAGAAATCCTGCCGTCATAACAGATAACGCCGTCTCTAAGAACGCGCGCGGATCTTCCTCGCTCAACCTTTCCATCGGTCACGTAACAACCGCCGACTTTGCCGATTTTGGGGATATGAAAAACTTCGCGAATCTCGGCTCTGCCCAGGATATGTTCTTCAAAAGTAGAAGACATCATACCAAGGATAGCATCCTTGATCTCCTTGATAACATCATAAATAATCTTATGATGACGTATATCGACATTTTCCTCATTTGCATACGCCTGAACCTTTGGGGTTGAGCGTACGTTAAAGCTGATAATTATCGCTTTCGATACCGCAGCCAGGGAAATATCCGATTCGGTTATGGTCCCGGTAGCTGCATGGGTGATATTTATTTTAACTTCATCATTGGAAAGTTTTGTGAGAGAATCTACAAGCGCCTCGATAGAGCCTTGTACATCTGTCTTTATTATAAGATTCAACTCCTTAATTTCGTTTTCCTGCATAGTCTCATAAAGTTTTTCAAGGCTTAATCTGCCTGTTTTTGCCAGATCTCTGGATCGCTGCTCCCGGGCACGATACAAACTGACCTGTTTTGCGTTTTTATCATCGGAAAGAGCAGTAAAATCGTCTCCGGCATCCGGCACACCGGAAAGGCCGACTACCTCCACAGGCATTGATGGCCCCGCCGATTTAACCGTTTGCCCTATATCGTTCAATATTGCGCGAACCTTTCCGTAGTGCATTCCGCAAACTACCGAATCACCCACACGAAGAGTGCCTTCCTGCACAAGCACTGTGGCAACCGCCCCTCTGCCGGGGTCAATTTTTGCTTCAACCACATGACCCTTTGACAGCTTGTCAGGATTTGCCTTTAGCTCCAATAATTCCGCCTGAAAGAGTATCATCTCAAGCAGATCGTTTATGCCGCGATTCTCCTTGGCGGAAACATTAACAAAGAAAATATCTCCTCCCCAATCCTCGGGCACAAGTCCCAGATCGGCCAGTTCACGTTTAACGCGCTCAGGTTCCGCACCTGCTTTGTCGATCTTGTTAACGGCTACAATTATCGGCACTTCCGCGGCTTTTGAGTGATTGATAGCCTCGATTGTCTGAGGCATAACACCATCGTCAGCAGCAACAACAAGAATGACAATATCTGTAACTTTGGCCCCGCGTGCACGCATTGCACTAAAAGCTTCATGCCCTGGAGTGTCTAAAAAGACGATTTGACCTTTATCTGTAGAAACACAATATGCGCCTATGTGTTGCGTAATACCACCGGCTTCGGTATCGGTTATATTGCTTTTACGTATCGTATCGAGGAGAGATGTTTTACCATGATCCACATGGCCCATAATGGTAACAACAGGCGGCCTAACAATCAGCTTGTCAGGATCATCCTTTTTGGTCATTAAAATAAGTTTTTCTACAGAAGGGGCTTGTTCGGCTTCATAATTAAATTCTGCGGCAACAATAGCCGCTGTATCAAAGTCTATTGCATGGTTGACGGTTGCCATAACGCCTAATGAAATAAGTTTTTTTATTATTTCACTTGCTTTAACTCCCATGCGCTTAGCCAGATCCGACACAACAATAGCATCATCAATTTTAATCCTCCGCTTAATGGCTTTAGGTATGGTAATCAGGGGCTTTTGCCCATGAACCGGCATTTTTCCTTTACCGCCCTTGCGGCCTTTTCGGCCTGGATATCCCCTGGCATAAAGGTCCTTGCCTTCCACAATCTCTTTTTTTCGAAAGGAAATTTTCTTTTTGAAAAACTTTTTATCCGCAACAACTTCTGCCAGCCTCTTTTTTATGACCTTTTTCTTGCGTTCTTTAACAGGGGCTTCCGTTATCTCAACCGGGATTTTTTCAGGTTTTAACCTGGGCTTGGGTTTCGGCTTAATTGCAACTTTTTCCCTGGGAGTTACCGGCATTTTTATAATCTTCGCCGGGATCTCTTTCTTTCGCGCTTTTCTGGGTTTCAGGGCCTTTGTGGGTTTTAATTTGGCAGCAACCGCCTTCTTTTTTTCCAGCTCAACAGGTTCAACAGCTTGTTTAGGCTCTTCGATTATTTCAGGAAGATCTTTCTTCTTTTTAGCAACCTTTTTCTTGATCGGTTCTTCCTTGACCTTCTTTTCAAGAGAAGTTACCTCTTTCAAAGGCTCTGCCTTAGCATCCACTTTTGCCTTAACAGGTTTTTTGCGTCTTCGAATAACGGTTGGTTTAACACGCGTAACCTCGACTTCCTGAGGCTTTGCGCCGAAAAGCTCGGCCCTGGCTCTGGCCACTGTCTCTTCATCCAGAGAACTCATGTGGCTCTTTACCGAAATGCCCATATCCCTTAACTTCTCAAGGAGTATCTTATTTTGTATGTTGAGAGTCTTGGCAAACTCATATACTCTGATTTTTGCCATCAATCCTCCTAAAGTTTAATTGTTTTAATGCTATTGTACCCCTTGGCATGATATTAATCCTTTTCCGACACATTTTCTTCATTAGCCGCTTCTTCGCCGGAATCTTTTTGATCATCTGATAAGGATAAAGTCTCTGCTCCATCTTGGTTAGCTGGCTCATGCGAATCGTCAGATAATTCTTCTTCAGATGTTGCCTCAACTTCTTTTATATTTGCCACATAATCCTTTGCAATTTCGATTAGTTTTTCGGCTTTTTCTGTTGTGTCAATATCTCTGATCTGAATCAAATCTTCTACAGCAGCATTGCTTAATTCTTCAGCAGAAAAATACCCTTTTTCATACAGCGTATCCGCCAGGCTTATTGTCATTCCGGTCAATGCTACCAGAGAGTCGTAACCGCTTTTCATGGCCTCGCTATAACGCTCCTCACTTATGACATCAAGGTGCCATTTGGTCAATTTTGAAGCAAGCCTCACGTTCTGGCCATTTTTCCCAATAGCTATTGACAGGAATTCGTCAGGGACTATTACTTCCATTGAACGATTCTCTTCATCAATAATTACCCTGGATATTTCAGCAGGCGCCAGAGCATTACACACAAATTTCGCAGGATCAATCTGCCAGGATATAATGTCTATCTTCTCACCTCTGAGCTCCTGAACAACATTCTGCACACGGCTTCCTTTCATTCCAACACATGCTCCGACCGGATCTATATCAGAATCATTTGATACTACCGCAAATTTTGCCCTGACTCCGGGTTCACGAGCCGTACCCATGACCTTGACAATCCCTTCATTAATTTCAGGGACTTCTGTTTTAAAAAGATTAACAAGAAAATTAGGGTGTGTTCTGGAAAGAACTATCTGCGGCCCGCGAGTGTCATGCAACACATCGATTATATACGCTCTAATTCGATCTCCACGTCGATATGTTTCTTTTGGAACCTGCTCTCTGGCTGGAAGAATACCCTCTGTATGACCAAGATTAACAACGATATTACCGCGGTCGATGCGCTGGACAATTCCATTTATTATTTCACCTCTCCGGTCGATGTAACTGGAGTAAATCGCATCATTTTCCGCATCCTTCATCTTCTGAATAATAACCTGTTTGGCTGACTGCGCAGCTATCCTGCCAAAGGTTGAGGTGTCCATTTTTGTGCCAAGGCTGTCTCCAACAGCACATTCCGGATCCAGCTTGCGTCCTTCTTCCATGCTGATTTGAAGATCAGATTCGGTTACCTCCTCCACGACCTCTTTAAACTGGAACACCTCTATCTCACCGATTTCTTCGTTATATTGTACTTCAATATCGACTTTGCTTCCAAACTTTTTTTTAGCAGCCGATCTTAATGCCTCTTCAAGAGCCTTAATAAGAACTTCGCGCTCAATACCCTTATCCCGACTAATCTGATCAACGACACGCTTAATCTCTGTTATAAGCATCGATTTTCTCCATTATAATTAATAAGCCGCGCCCTGGTAATTATCATACTGGCGGATTCCCGCTGACACTCAACATGAACCAGCTCCATGCCTTCGACTTCGCATAATGGCTGTGCCAACTCCTTTATCCGGCCAACGATTTCTTTCTGAGTCGCCCGAGACTGTATTTTAAATTCCCGGTCTTTTCCATTAAATTCCGATCTCTTTATTTTTTTTCTTTGAATCTTCATTTGTTATATAATAGCTTACCAAAAAAACAAAAAAACGGGCAACCGCCCGTCTTTTCTCATTTATAACTCTTTTGAAATAGCAAGAAACTTTATGTGTTCAACAAAATAACCATAAGAAACAATTCACTCCAACCCAAACACATAGATACAAGTTCCACCATCAAGGAGATTACCGAAGGTCGTCTCCATTCTCCAGATATCTCTTAACTAACCTTTATAAATGAAAAAAAGGCTGCCGTTCATGGAGCGGGCAACGAGATTCGAACTCGCGACACCAAGCTTGGGAAGCTTGTACTCTACCAGCTGAGCTATGCCCGCATCCCAAATTAACTAAACTATGTCAAAAATATTTATTTGTCAATATTTTTTCATAATCAACAGATATAATCGATTAAACAGCGCAAGATCCGAAATCATTAAATTTGTAATACAAATTTAACAACCGTTCCTTTCCCCAACTCACTCTCCACCCAGACCTTCCCTCCGTGAGCCTCGACATAATTCTTGACGATACTCATGCCCAGACCGGTCCCCGGGACAGCCCTATTGGAGACATCCACCCGGTAGAATTTGTCAAATATCTTCTCCACCTGGTCAGAGCTCATCCCGATCCCTTGATCAGCAACGCTGATCTCGATTGCGGATTGCGGAGTACGGAGTGCGAATTCTTTTTCGTGTCCTTCCAATTCCGAATTCTGCAATCCGAAATCAGCAATCCTCTTTGCCGTCAGGCAAATACTGCCGCCTTCAGGGGAATACTTGACCGCATTACCCAGAATATTCTCTAACACCTGCCCGATCTTATCCTTATCCGCCACCAGTTCCAGGGGTTCTTTTGGCAGGATAATATCAAATTGCCGTTCCGGTTCAGCTACCTGAAAATATTTAACAGTCTTCCTGATGATTTCATTGATGTCGCAGGAGACTTTGTGTAAAGTAAATTCCATTCCAGATTCGATACGTGAGATATCCAGAAGATCGTTGATAATATTTGCCAGGTTTACAGATTGTTTGTTGATGTGAGAAATAAACTCCTTTTGCTGTTCCTTTTTGATATTATCCCTTGTCATAAGAATCTCTGAAAACCCCTGGAGAGAGGTGAGAGGGGTTCTCAGTTGATGGGCTGCTGCGGAGATGAACTCTGTCTTCATCCTGTCCACCTTACGCTCAAGTGTCACATCATGGATTATAGTTATAATACCTGTTTGATTGCCGGCCGTATCTTTAATCTCGGAAGTCCTGGCACGAATAATCCTGGGATCTTTCGAATTCTCTCCGGGCAATTCAAAATCAAACTGATAGCCCGGCTCCCTTTCCTCCAGGCTTGTCTTGAACAGATTTCTGAGTGTCTCATCCTTGATGGCAACATCGATGGGCCGGTCGATTACCTCGCTGAAATGAACATCCAGCATATCTTCGGCAGCCCGATTCATTAAGACAATCCTGTTATAGATATCGGTAACAATCAGGCCATCGGCAATAGACTTGAGGATGCCGTCTATTTTGTCCCTTGACTTTTCACTATCATAAAGGGCTCTTGTTTTCTCTTTCACCATCTCTTCCAGTTTCTGGGAATATTCCTTTATCTGTTCCTCTGCCCGCTTGATCTCGGTCATGTCGCGGGCTGCGGCGAACACCCCGGTTACGCGCCCTTGTGCATTTTTATAAACGGAGGCATTATAAAAAACAGGGATAATCCTTCCATCACGATGTTTGATCTCAAGAGGATAATCCCGGACATAGCCATCTCGAAAGACCTGTTGGTAACCCCTGTTTGCCGTTTCAGCTTCTGTAAAATAGTTTGAAAAATCTGTTCCGATGATCTCTTCACGGGATATTCCTGTGATCAATTCCGTGGCGTGGTTTATATCAGTAATCTTACCCTCGGCTGAGATTGTCACTAAGGCATCCAGATTGATTTCAATGAGCCCGTGTGTATATCGTTGCAATTCTTTCAGTGCCTCCTCCGACTGTTTGCTTTCAAGAGCTTTTGTCTCTAATTCCTTGATTCTTTTTTCCAGTTCTTTATACGTCTGCTTTTTGCCCATTAAAAAACCTCCAATTTCACTATCTCCTCTCATTGCATAGGACGCGATGGCAATTGTTTGAAATCAGCAGCATATATTTTATAACTATTAAAATTTACAGCAAAAAGCAACAAAAATAAGTGAAGGGAATTGCAAGTATCGGTAATAATAGATGGAGGTCAGTTCATGAACAGCACATTAGCTGTTTTGACATATGAGGCTGGTTTAATTGTCGTGAAATGGTCTTGACCTTTTAATGAAAAAAACAATCGCGAAATAAGGGAAGCACGAAACAGAAAAAGTTTAAAGTAACCAAAGTTAAGGAACCTTTTAAATTAAGAAGAGCTGCTTTCCTCAACCAGCGCCCTTGCCACCCGGATATCATAAGCCTGGTCAGGATCAAAACTACCGCTCTTGAACATGCCGGCAGCCCGCTTGATGGCCCCGTACGGCACCCACCCGTGTTCCATCCACAGGCCCGGGTCTTCTTTACTCCAGAGCCTGAACCAGATGTCTCCTTCAGATTCGCGAACATACGTGCGGATCTGTTTATTCAGGGGAAACGGATAATAGTATAATCCTCTTTTGTCTTTCACAGTTTTCTCTCCCTATATCCGTAACCGTTCACGGTTAACTGTAAACTGTTAACCGTGAACGGTTACCTATATCCTTACATGCTCAAGAATAACGGTTCTTTTAAGCATGTCTTTTGCTGTTTTTTTAAACTGCTCTGTTACATCGGACACAAAGAACCTGCACTCCCCTTTTTTATCGAGCATGCTGTCAACTTCAACATGATTTTCTAAAAAATCCTTTACCTTGCCTGCAACGGCTATAGAAGAATCGATTATGTTTACCCTCTTGCCGACCTTTTGCTGTATGATGTTTTTTAAGATTGGATAATGGGTGCAACCAAGGATAAGGGTATCTATCTGCCTGACCTTCAAGGGATGCAGATATTTTTTTACTATCATCCTTGTTTCCGGTTTTTTAAGCCACCCCTCCTCTACCAATGGGACGAGCAGTGAGCACGGAAAGGAATAAACCTTTGCATCAGGATTTATCTGCTTTATCTTTTTTTCATAGATGCCGCTGTTTATCGTGGCCCTTGTCCCGATAACGCCGATTGCTGACTTTCCGGAAGTCTTTATTGCAAGCTCCACAGCCGGTGTGATAACTTCAAAAATCGGAACATCAAACCTTTCTGCCACCTTTTCTGTTGCAACACTTGAAGCTGTATTGCATGCCATGACAATTATCTTTGCGCCTTTGCTTAAAAGAAATTCCGTGTTTTCAAGGGCGTACTTGACAACCGTTTCAGGGCTCTTGTTGCCATATGGAGTCCTGGCAGTATCACCAAAATAGACGATATCATAACCTGAAAGCTCTTCCATAAGCGCCCGAACAACTGTCAGACCCCCTATTCCTGAATCAAATATCCCAATCATAATAATATAAGTGTTAGGTGTTAGGTGTATGATTAAACAGCAAATTGCTTTTACATAACACTTAACACCTAACACCTTATGAATTCGACTTTTTAAGAATTCATCATTATTGATTTTCTAAAAGTTTTTTCCTTACACATTCCCTGATTATGTCGTCATGCACATCTATACGCATGCCCGGACATACGCCAGCCATGATCTGCCAGTTGTTTACATCTATCAATACATTTTTGATAAAAGGCCACTGTTTACACATTTTAGGCTTAACCGGATGAATTGTGCAGAGTTTGTCCCAGAATATACAATAACCATCCTTTTTCTGTGCCAAAACCGGCCGGCTTCCGGACATACAACAATAATCTTCGACAAAATTCTCTTTATCCGTCTTGATATAAGCTGCTATTGCTTCAATATCTTTAACGGTAACAAAAGTCCCACCATACCCCTTGCAACAATCACCGCATTTTTCACACTTAAAAATATCAGGCTGTTTCATAGCATTAACTTCAAAAATCAACTGCGTGCCTGGTTTCCATGGCCCTTTTCAAGGTAACCTGATCCACGTATTTCAGGTCGCCTCCCATCGGCACGCCGGACGCTATCCGGGTTATTTTAACCGGATATTTGTTAAGGAGTTGCGCAATATAAGAGGCGGTTGCCTCACCTTCAACATTCGTGCCTGTTGCCAGCACAACCTCTTTGACCATGTTTTTCTCTATCCTTAATACAAGCTCTTTGATCCTGATTTTATCCGGGCCCACTCCGTTCATTGGGGAAAGCACCCCTTGAAGAATATGATACAAACCCTTATATGAGCCTGATTTTTCAATGGCAACCATATCAGCAGGCTGCTCCACTACGCATAATATAGCAGCCGACCTTGTCTGGTCACTGCAAATACTGCAAATATGGCTGTCGCTTAAAGCATAACATGTCGAGCACAGTTTTGTTTTGTCTTTCATTTCCAGTATGCTGCGGGCAAGCTGTTCAGCCTCCCTACGCGGAGCGCGCAATATATGCATTGCAAGACGTTCGGCTGTTTTTTCGCCAATTCCCGGCAACCTTGATATATTTCTAATCAGATTCAAGATAGATGATGGATAAAAACTCATATTACATTAATCCCGGTATTTTCAAGCCGCCTGTAAGCTTGCTCATTTCTGCTGAAACCATTTCATTTGACTTTGCCAGAGCGTCATTTACCGCCGCCAGTATCAGGTCCTGCAGCATTTCAACATCATCAGGATCCACAACCTCTTTTTCTATCTGGATAGACAGAATCTGCTGCCTGCCGTTTGCTGTTACCTTTATCATGCCTCCGCCCGCGGTTGCTTCGACAACTTTTTCAGCCATCTCTTCCTGCAGGCTTGCCATCCTGGATTGAAGCTTCTGGGCCTGCTTCATCATGTTCCCCATGCCTTTCATGCAAAATACCTCCTATAATATTTTTACATCCAGTACCCTTCCGTTGAAAATTTCTATTGTATCTGCAACCAGACTGTGGCTTAAAGCCTCCTGTTTCAAACGGTTTTCTTTGTCTGTTTTATGTTCCTGGTTGCCTTTTTTTGGGCTGTTTTTAACCGTTAAAGTCAGAGCCATCCTTTTCCCAAAAAAATCTTCGCATACCTTTTCTATAATAGCCACATTTTTACTGCGCTTTATCATGTTAACGTTAAAACCATTGCCGTTGATTTCGATTTCCAGGCTATGTTCCGTCAGCTTTTTCAGGACGCATTTTTTCAGGCTTGCGGCAAGCATAGGATAGTTTTTCAAAAAAATATCAAGCAGCCTTTCCCATGTCAGATCAAGATCGTCTTGACCTGAAATATGGGTTTGCGCAGCAGACTCTTTTAAACCCTTAGTTTCCGTTGGCCTTTCTGCACCTTTTTCGCGGCAACCGTAGGATGCCTGGTCTTCGGAAACCTCCTGCCCACTTTTTTCATAGGTCTCTATTTTAAGATTATCGAGCTTTTCAATAAGCAGGTCGATTGGCATGGCCGGTTTTATCTGAAACATCTTGAAAAACAGCATTTCAATTGCCAGCTTTGGCTGGGCTGAAAACCTTATCGCGGGCTCCTCCTTAAAAAGAAGATCAAAAATCTGGTTTAAAAAGACCGGTGAGACATCCTTTGCCTGATCATGCATAATGTCTATTTCGTGTGTGGGAAGATTTACCAGCTTGCTGATATTTTTCCCCATCTTTACAACAAGCAAATTTCTGAATTGTTCAACCAGATCCGCATACAGCTTTTGCATTTCATAACCACGGGCATAAATATCATCCAAAACATCAAGAATCGCCGGAAGATCCCCGCGTAAAACAGCGCCGGAAATATCAAAAAGAATTTTCCTGTCGATAACGCTTAAAATATCCAATACTTTGTCGTGCGTTATAGAGCCCTGCACGCAAGAGATAACCTGATCAAGAAGACTTAAAGCGTCTCTCATGCTTCCACCTGCTTCACGGGCAATAAGCTCCAGGCTCTCAACAGGCATATCGAACCCTTCTTTGGCGCAGAGGTCTTTCATGTGCTCAGAAAGCGACTCAATATCTATATGCCTGAAATCGTATCTCTGGCATCTGGAAAGAATGGTTATCGGAATCTTGTTTGGCTCGGTAGTAGCAAAAATAAACATGATATAGGACGGCGGTTCTTCAAGGGTCTTTAAGAGAGCGTTAAATGCGCCTTTGCTGAGCATGTGAACTTCATCAATAATATATATTTTGTAACGGCTATATGCCGGCATATACTTGATATTATCACGCAAGGTTCTGATCTGCTCTACACCATTATTTGATGCGCCGTCAATTTCATACACGTCGGCTGAACTGCCTGAAGTGATTTCATTACAGAATCTGCATTTATTACATGGAACAGGAGCAGGTCCGTCCTTACAATTCATGGCCTTTGCCAGTATGCGGGCAACAGTTGTCTTGCCTGTTCCCCTGGGCCCTGTAAGCAAAATTGCGTGGGCAACACGATCTAATGAAATCGCATTGGTTAAAGTCCGGGTAACATGATCCTGCTTAATAACCTGCTCAAATGTTTGCGGACGGTATTTGCGTGCAAGAACAATATAAGACATATAGGTGATATTCCATGGTAAAGATTTTTTGGCGGAGAGAGAGGGATTCGAACCCTCGGTGCCGCTTTTGGCAGCACACACGATTTCCAGTCGTGCTCCTTCAGCCAGCTCGGACATCTCTCCATGACCCCCGCTATAGCGGGGGTACTATTAGCTAATAGCTCTTAGCTACAAGTAGGCAAAGCCTTTGAGCTACTGGCTACAAGCCAATGGTGAGATTTAACAACGTTAAATCTCCTGGCGGAGAGGGTGGGATTCGAACCCACGATCCCGTTATTCACAGGATACCGCTTTTCGAGAGCGGGGCCTTCAGCCACTCGGCAACCTCTCCAGCAATAATTTTAGGTAATTAGTTAAGTTTTGGCACTAAATCACATAGATAATCGGCGACTTTGTCGAAGATATCCGTGTGACGATTATTGTATCTGAATTCGAGTTCTTTTAAATACAGAGGGAAATGTGTTTTGGAAACGCCATGGTGTTTTATAA
>JACNLL010000070.1 GCA_014381545.1 Candidatus Desulfaltia bathyphila | reverse complement strand
AATTTTGAATGTTTAATTTTTTCCTGCCTGCTTAAGAGATGCCTTGATAAAGTCTTTGAACAGGGGATGAGGGTCCATTGGGCGTGATTTGAATTCCGGGTGGAATTGACAGCCGAGAAACCATGGGTGGTCTTTAATTTCGACAATTTCAACCAGTTCTTCGTTCGGCGATGTGCCGCTTATGACAAGTCCGCTTTCCTCAAGTTTGTCTTTATAATCATTGTTGAATTCATACCTGTGGCGATGCCTTTCCGAAATATTCTCCTTGCAGTATGCTTCAAAAGCAAAAGTTTTTTGCTGGATTTTGCATGGATATGCTCCAAGGCGCATTGTAGCCCCTTTGTTTGAATTTTTATTGCGCTTTTGAATTGTTTTGGTTTTGTCATCATACCACTCAGCCATGAGATAGATAACAGGATGCGGAGTTTTTTCGTCAAACTCGCTGCTGTGGGCATCCGGCATGCCGGCCACATTGCGCGCAAACTCAATAACTGCCGCCTGCATCCCTAAGCATATGCCAAAGAACGGAATTTTGTTTTCCCTTGCGTATTTAACCGCACAGATTTTGCCTTCGATGCCGCGTGATCCGAACCCGCCGGGAACCAGTATGCCGTCGGCAATACCAAGAGCGCCGGCGCAATTGTCATCATCAATATTTTCTGAATCGATGAATGTAAGATTCACCTTGCAATCATTGGAGATACCGCCATGAGACAGGGCTTCGTTCAAGCTTTTGTATGATTCCGTCAGATCTACATATTTTCCGACTATAGCTATGTTCACGGAATATTTTGGGTTTTTATACTTTTCGACAAGATCTTCCCAGGCATCGAGTCTGGGCGTTCTTGTCCAGATATGGAGCAGTTCAACAATCTTGTCGTCAAGCCCCTCCTTGCGGAATATAAGAGGAACTTCGTAGATGCACTGAACATCTTTGGCGGTGATTACCGCATCAACATCCACGTTGCAAAAAAGCGCTATCTTGGACTTAATACTTTTAGACAGGTATCTGTCGGTACGGCAAAGCAGTATGTCGGGCTGAATGCCTATGCTTCGAAGTTCCTTTACGCTATGTTGGGTCGGCTTTGTTTTGAGCTCTCCTGCAGTAGCAATATAAGGAACAAGGGTTAGATGGATATATAGAATGTTTTTTTTGCCCACATCGGTTTTGAATTGCCGGATGGCCTCCAGAAAAGGGAGGCTTTCTATATCGCCGATTGTGCCGCCTATCTCCACAATGACTATATCCACACCATCAGCAACAAGTTTGATGCTTTCCTTAATTTCATCTGTAATATGCGGAATAACCTGGACTGTGCCCCCCAGATAATCTCCTCTACGTTCCTTGGTTATGACGGAATTGTATATTTTGCCAGTTGTAAAGTTGTTGTCCTTGCCAAGTTTTGCGTGGGTAAACCTTTCGTAATGCCCAAGATCCAGATCGGTTTCAGAACCATCATCTGTTACAAAAACCTCCCCGTGCTGGAATGGATTCATGGTCCCTGGATCAACATTGATGTAAGGATCGAGTTTCTGAATGGTAACGGTAAGCCCGCGACTTTCAAGAAGGGCTCCAATGGATGCGGAAGCCAGCCCTTTGCCAAGGGAAGAAAGAACTCCACCTGTAACAATTATAAATTTTGTATCATAATGCATGTAATGACCTCATTGAAAGGATTAAGGGATTAAGGGATAAGGATTAAAAGTGGTATGAACAAGTCAACCGAATGCTGTAAACAATCCTCTTAATCCTTTAATCCTTACCCCTTAATCCTAAATTATTATCTATATATTTTTTTGAATTCCTCAATAGTTTTTTGAATCTCGCTTAATCCTTCCTGGTCGCTTTGTTCCTGCTTACCCGGGCCAGCCTCCATGTAGGTTGATTGTAGTTTCTTGATATTGAAAAAATCTTCTGAAAATGAAGGAGTTGTATCAATATTATCAACAACAATTTCTCGCAGCAAAGTATCGTCTTGATAAATTTCGATACGAATCGGATACCAGTTGTTATCGAACATCTTCCATTGAACATACCTGAATTCTATGGCATCTTGCCTGCCGTTACCCGCCTTTTTGCTGATTATCCAGCGAATCGGCCTGAACGTATCTTTATCTATCCATACCTGAGACGCTGATTCGTCAGGGTATTGAGCGCCCACTATGTAGACTATTTTACCGCGAAAACGTCCCAGGCTTGCAATTGATCCGTCAACCCCAAGCATATCAAGCCTTTTTTGGAGCAATATCCTGGAACGATAAAGAATAAGATCCTTATAAATGTCAAATACTGATTGAAAATCGTCTGCGATTTTTCCGTCGATTATTGTTAATGTCCGGTCTTTTGATACGACATGAATTTTTTGAGTATTTTCAGATAAAATATCGGAGCGGAACTCTTCAGGAAAAACATAGCTTAATGTTTCATTTATTTCAACCGCCCCCATTTGCCTGATGTTGTCGTAAAAAATCAGGTTTTGAGAAACTAAAAGTTTTTTGGCGTTCCCGTATTTTTTTATCATTAAATCCAGAAGATGCGGCCCTTGCAGCACATAACAATTTGCCGGTGTATAACAGCACAAAACCATTGCCAGGCAAAAGAGTATCACAAAGGCATTTTTCAAAAGTCTCAGGTAATTATACATTTTTTATTATGCAATAAATATATCATCCGAAAATCTGGCTCCGTCACCAAGCTCCTCTTCAATCCTGATGAGCTGGTTATACTTTGCGATCCTGTCGGTACGCGACATGGAACCTGTTTTTATCTGGCCGCCGTTTATGCCGACTACAAGGTCTGCGATAAATGTATCTTCTGTTTCTCCAGACCTGTGGGATATTATAGTAGTGTATCCAGCCTGCTTAGCCATTTCAATGGCATCAAGGGTTTCAGTTACCGTACCTATCTGATTCAACTTAATAAGAATGGAATTTGCTATTCCCCGTTCAATGCCCTTGCCAAATATCTCCGGGTTGGTGACAAAAATATCGTCGCCGACAATCTGGATAGAGCTTTCCAGCCTGTCAGTCATCAGTTCCCAGCCGTTCCAATCCTGTTCAGCAAGGCCGTCCTCTATTGAAATAATGGGATATTTATCGATTAAAGCTTCATAGTAGTCGATCATTTCATCTGAACTCAGTTTTTTATTTTCCGAAGCCAGAACATATTTATTTTTTTTATAAAACTCGCTTGCAGCCGCATCCATGGCAAGCCCAATATCTTTTCCGGGTTTGTATCCGGCTGATTTAATAGCGCTTATTATTAATTTTATTGCCTCTTCATTAGACTTTAGGTCCGGGGCAAAACCCCCTTCATCACCAACAGCAATAACAAGCCCCTTTTTTTTCAATATCTTTTTCAGGCTGTGAAAGGTCTCCGCTCCCATCTGAATCGCCTGGGTAATCGACTTTGCTCCAACAGGCACTATCATGAACTCCTGAATATCAAGATTATTGGCAGCATGTGATCCGCCGTTAACCACGTTCATCATGGGAACAGGAAGATATCTGGCATTTATCCCGCCCAGATATCTAAAAAGAGGCAATCCATAGGCAAGTGATGCGGCCCTTGCAGCTGCCATGGATACGCCGAGTATGGCATTTGCTCCCAGTTTTGATTTGTTTGGAGTGCCATCTAATTTAATCATATGGTTATCAAGGGCTTCCTGATCAGCCGCATCCATGCCGAGTACAGCCGGAGCAATAATATCTGTCACATTTTTAACAGCCTTGCTAACCCCCTTCCCGTTAAAACGCTTTGATCGTCTATCGCGAAGCTCAAGGGCTTCACGTGTTCCGGTTGAAGCGCCGGAAGGCACAATAGCGCGACCAACAGCTCCGCAGGCGATAGTTACATCCGCCTCAACTGTTGGGTTCCCTCTTGAATCCAGGACTTCCCTTGCCTTTACATTAATTATTTCAGTCATGGCAACCCCCTTAAAATAGAGTTCATCAAACTTGATACTCTCGTAAAAAGTACGATTTGTTCGCTCCATGAGCATTTTTGGGATTCAGATTAATCCTGACTAAATTGCAAGAACTCGGCCTAACGGCCTCAAACAGCTTGCAATTTTTAACGTCAGGCTCAATCTGAATCTTTTCCCAAAACTGCTCAATCTCGCTCACAAATAACTTTTTACGATTACATCAAACTTGACATATAATCAAAAAATGTTACTCTGCCTGAACTTTTATGTCAAGAAGCGACGCATTTGAACAGGGGATATTTTTAAAGGTCTCGGAGCGGTTATGAAAGAGATAGACTTATATAGCAAAGCACATCTTGTGGTTGCGGCAATAAGGATTCTTGAGCACAAGGATACTGTTTCCTCTTCTATTGAAAAGGTCTGCCAGATGATATCCTTTTCTCTGGAGCATGGTAATCTTATATGCAAAAAGCTTGATGAAATGGGAATCATAGAGCTTGTTGAAGGAGCATACGGGACCATGCTTTTTGTCAAGAACCATTTAAAAGTAGAAGAAATTCCGCGGGGCGTTGGGGAGAGTAAATTAGAAGAAGAGATTAAAAAATTCCAGAACGGCAAAAAGGGTTTATCAAAAAAAATTGAGTCATTTCAAGCTAAACAGGCAGAAAAGCAAAAAAATCTTTTTGCAGAGCTGGAAAAAAAACTGAAAAA
>JACNLL010000055.1 GCA_014381545.1 Candidatus Desulfaltia bathyphila | reverse complement strand
ACCGCACTGGGGGAGGGACAGGATCTACGGCATGATCGAGAACCGGCCGGACTGGTGTGTTTCAAGGCAGCGGGCATGGGGAGTTCCAATTGCGATATTATACTGTAATAAATGTGGGGAAATATACATTAACCAGGAAGTAATCGATAATGTTTATTCGCTGTTTAAAGAGCACGGCGCGGATATATGGTTTGAAAAAGATGCAAAAGATTTCCTGCCCCATGATGCTGTGTGCGGCAAATGCGGAAATGATACTTTTATAAAAGAGACCGACATACTGGATGTATGGTTTGATTCAGGGGTTAGCCATGCCGCGGTCCTTGAACAGCATCCTGATTTAAAATGGCCTGCGGATCTTTATCTCGAAGGAAGCGATCAGCACAGAGGATGGTTTCACAGCTCTCTGTTAACGGCTGTCGGCACAAGAGGGGCGGCGCCGTATAAATCTGTATTAACCCATGGATTTGTCGTTGACGCAAAAGGGAAAAAAATGTCCAAGTCTATCGGAAATGTTATAGCCCCAGAGAAAATTATCAACCAGTACGGAGCGGAAATTCTCCGTCTCTGGGTCTCTGCATCCGATTACAAAGATGACATACGCATTTCAGATAATATTTTAAAACAATTAAGTGACGCATATAAGAAGATCAGAAACACCTGCAAGTTTATGCTCAGCAACCTTTATGATTTTGACCCGGAAAAGGATTCTGTTTTATATGAATCAATGCCGGATATAGACAGATATGCCCTGCATAGCCTGCAGAAATTAATCGAGAAAACCACAAGGGCTTATGATCGATTTGAATTTCATACTATCTATCATGCCCTGTATAATTACTGTACCCTCGATCTATCTGCTTTTTATCTTGATATCCTCAAAGACAGGCTGTACACATCGCCGCCGAAATCTGTGGGAAGAAGAAGCGCCCAGACAGTCATGCATATTATGATTGATGCTGTTTCAAAGGTCATGGCTCCTATTCTCTCCTTTACTGCGGAAGAAATCTGGAAATATATGCCGGAGCGGAAAGACAAAGAAACAAGCATTCATCTGGCATCCCTGCCGGTTGTAAATGAGGAATTAAAGGATGAAGAACTGGCCCAAAAATGGGAACTCCTGCTTAAAGTTCGCGGCGAGGTGGCAAAGGCCCTGGAGCAGGCCAGAACCGCAAAACTTATAGGACATCCCCTTGATGCTTTGGTTGCAATATCAGCAAATAAAGACTTATATAATGATCTTTATCCATATACAGAAGACTTAAAATCAATTTTTATTGTTTCACAGGTTTCTCTGATAAAAGAAGAAACCCTTTCCGGCGCATATAAAAGCAACGATATCGAAGGATTGTTGATTTTGGTTGAACCTGCGGCCGGCGATAAGTGTGAACGGTGCTGGATGCATGATACTTCTGTCGGGACAAGTCCGCAGCATCCGACTATCTGCAACCGGTGCGAAGAAAATATAAAAAGACTGTAATATTTTAGCTTTTTGAAAATATGGCCGCTCCAGGTATAATTAAATTTGAACCTTGAACCCTGAACCTTTATTAAACAACGTGGAAGATAAAACCAAATATATAAAACTTTCTACCATTGCCGGTATAATTGTAGTTCTTGATCTGATATCAAAGGCAATAATATTGACCAAAATACCGCTTTATCACTCCATAGAGGTTATACCGGGATTTTTCAGCCTCACCCATATTCAAAACGCCGGCGGCGCTTTCGGGCTCCTGGCAAACCAGAGCTCTGATGTGCGGGATATATTTTTTATTATTGTTTCATCTCTGGCTATGTGTTTGATTTTTTTATTGTATAAAAATACTCCAAAGACACATTCATTGCTTGCCGCAGGCTTTGCGCTAATATTTGGAGGTGCAGTCGGCAACCTGATCGATAGAATACGATTCGGCAAGGTTGTTGATTTTCTTGACTTCTACATAGGAGACCTGCACTGGCCTGCTTTTAATGTTGCTGACAGCGCAATCACCATCGGAGTAGCTATTTTCATATTTCATATTCTCTTTAAGAAAATGCCGGAATAAATAATGCATCCAGTGCTTTTAAAATTAGGACCTTTTTCCATCCATACTTACGGCTTTTTTATTGCCATGGGTTTTATCGCAGGAATTTTGCTTGCAAAAAGGGAGGCCAAGAGACTGGGGGAGGATCCTGAAAGAATAATGGATCTTTCCTTTTACCTTTTGATTGCCGCTATTGTTGGTTCACGTCTGTTTTATATTTTTATCAACCCGGAGATATTTGTTTCAGATATTCTGGAAAGCTTCAGAATATGGAACGGAGGGCTTGTTTTTTACGGGGGTTTTATCGCAGCGTTGATTGTCGGCCTTATCTACCTGAAGATAAAGAAAATGCCCCTGTGGAGAACAATGGATATAGCTGCCCCTTCACTTGCCTTAGGTCAATTTTTCGGCAGGCTGGGCTGTTTTTCTGCTGGATGCTGTTATGGCAAGGCCTGTGATTTACCCTGGGCTGTAACATTCACAAATCCTGACACACTGGCGCCGATCGGCATACCTATTCATCCCACCCAGCTTTATCAGGCCCTTGGTAATCTATCCATATTTGCATTTTTGTGGTTTTTCCGTACCCGCAAGAAGTTTGACGGCCACTTATTCTGGATGTATGTTATGCTTTATGCAATCATCCGTTCCTTTATAGAGATATTCCGCGGCGATTTCAGGGGAGAACCTATTTTCGGAGTTTTGTCTGTTGCCCAGGCAATCGGAATAATAATGGTGCCTGCTGCAGTTATTATGATGATAATTCTGAAAAAGCAAAAGCAGGCAGGTAAGACTTTATAACCTGTTTCAAAGGTTTCGTTATATTAATACCCAATAAAATTTTCAGTCTTGATTAACTCTTTCTTGCACGATATCTCCGAGCAGATATTCTTCATGGAACTCACCATCGCCGGCGGGCCGAATACGAAGATAACCCGTTGCTGCCAATCAGACATATGGTTCATCACGGTATCTTTGTTGATAATTCCAGAGATGCACTGCTTATCCACCGGCGTACCGGCGCTCACCATATACACAACATTAAGAAGGTGAGGATAGGTCGGCTGCCAGTAATCCAATTCCTTCTTAAAGGCTATATCCTGCTCCTGACGGTTGGAATATAAGAGGCAAACATTGGTCTGCAACTGTTTTTTAATAATATATTCAATAATCGAGACAACCGGCGTTATGCCGATTCCGCCGATGAGGAAACCGATTTTCCGGTATTCATCCTTAAACACACAATTACCCATCGGTGCCTTCAATAAAACAATATCCCCTTGTTGCATTTGCCGCAATCGTTGGGAGAAATCGCTTTTTGACATGCGCTTTGTTACTTCAACATAGTCATTTTGGGGCGCAGATGAAAATGAAAGGTACTTATTCAGCAGGCGATTATTTTTATCATGCTCGTCAAAAATAACCTGTAAAAACTGACCCGGCAGAAAATCGATTTTTTCATTCAACACAAATCGAAAGCTCTGCACCGTTTCAGTCCTCTTTATTTTCCGGACAAGTGTTCCTTTTATTTCTTTCATATGCCTTTAGCCTTCATATTCCCGCTTCCGGCAAGTCATGCCAGACCCAACCTTTTTCTTTTTATAAAACGTCCCAAATGCTTATCAAATTTGAGAGTATGATTTACCAGCCAATCTACTATGAGAAGTCGGATGCGAAACAGGAGAAAAAATCTGTTACTATCATCTATCATGCTGATTTCTTTCTTAAATTTTTCAAAGTGTCTGGAAAATTTACTATGTTGCCATTTTTGAAAATGTAAAAAAGGATACTCATATTCTTTCATCAACTTCTCTTCGTCTCGAAAGTGCGTGATTATATATTCATCAAGAAAAGAAATGATTTTGTTTACTTCATCTAACCCTTTTCCTTTTAATATGCTCTCCATCAGTTTATTGCATTGTTCAAAAAGTTCACGATGCTGTTCGTCAATTTTTGCTACTCCGAATTCAAACTCAGGGGTCCATTCTATGGAAAGAAGTAGTTCCCCTGTACTTTCATGTACACCCGTCTGAAGAAACGCATTGCATCGGTCAAGATAAAACTGAGCGGAACTATCTAATGGGTTGATCCGTAGGCATTCCTCTATCATCTTCTTCGAAGTATCAACATGCTTAAAATGGTAATGGGCTAACGCTTCCTCAAAAATTTTGAGCGTAGCTTTTTTCCCTTCTACGATTTCAGGGGGATCTATATCAAACACCTCATAAACTGACTGTGGTTGCGTTTTGCCTTTTACTTTCACCCGATCTAAAAAACGCATGGCTATTTTATCAGGTCTTTTTAAGTCATAAAATGTATACTCACTGATCAACAGGCCTGCCTCGTATTTTTTTGACATACCCTCAATTCGTGAGGCCAGGTTGACGGCATCGCCAATAACAGTACTTTCCATACGTTTATCCCCGCCTATTGTCCCTAACATTAACAGACCTGTATTAAGGCCGATGCCAATTCGAATTGGAGGGTAATGTACCTTTTCCCTGCCGGTATTATATTCGTTCAGTTTTGCATGTATGGCTATGGCACAACGTACGGCTTCATCGGAGCTTGATGGGAAAAGCGCCATGATTGAATCTCCAACATACTTGTCGATAATTCCATTATGGGCAAGTATGACCGGCTCCATTTGGCTGAGGTAGGAATTGATAAAGTCAGTGATATTGGATATTATTGGATTAAATTTTGATTTGTTTTGCATGGTAACCTATCATAATTATTTATGAAAAAGCAAGATAATCACAAAAAACCACGAAAACTCATGGATCAGGTGCGCGATGTCATGCGTTTGAACCGCAACAGAGAGCCCATGGAACTGGTCAAAACAATGCACAAACTGGATTTAAAAATACGATATAATGTATAAGGGAGTATAGGGGGGTCTATATTTGTTGTTCTTGAGAAAAAAACAATGATGATGTAAACTGTTGGCATGATTTACATCACACCTGATATCAAAATAAGCGAAAATGAAATTAAGTTCCGGTTTATAAGGGCAGGGGGTCCTGGAGGCCAGAATGTTAATAAGGTTTCCACTGCTGTTCAGCTTCGCTTTGATGTAAGAAATTCCACTTCTTTTTCCGATCAGGTTCGCTATCGTTTGACCCGGCTTGCGGGCAGAAGAATTACAGAACATGGGATTCTTATTATCGAGGCCAGACGGCTCCGAACACAGGAAGGGAACCGGCATGATGCGATCGACCGTCTAATTAAATTAATTCAAAAAGCCTCTGAAAAACCTAAAGCCCGCATTAAAACCAGACCGAGCCCGGCATCAAAGGAACGCCTGCTGGCAGCTAAAAAGCGGAGAAGTAGAATAAAACGGATGAGACGACTGGTTTCGCCTTCCGATGATTAGCACACAGGATATTTAAGCCATTGCTTCAAAATCGGCCAGTTGTTTTTCAAATTCAGCCTGCTTTTTCTCCAGAGCAATTGTCAGGGATTCAAGTTCATTGTACAGGCTGTCGACAGCGAACTGCTTGGTGTTAAGCTGCCTGGAAAGATCGGCAATTTTTAAGCCGTCACCGCGTTGGGAAGCCGAGACCAGGTCTTTATTGATCTGTGCAATTTCACTTTCGCTGCGTTCTATTTCTTCTTCGACCTGCAACATGCGGTCTTCCATGGGTTTCAAGGTTCTTCCCTTTTTGGTGATGATTTCAGACCGCTTTCTACGCATGTCTTTCCGGTTCTGCCTGCCTGCCCTGTGTTCAACTGAATTTTCGTTTTGGTCCGGTTTTCCCGTGCGATCTTCATCTTCCCACCCACCTTTTTCCAGAAATCGCTGATACCCTCCATTGAAAACCTCGAGGTGGTTACTCCGAAAGACGATGAGCTTTTGGGCGAGGGCATGGAGAAACATTTCATTATGGGTCACCATAATGACCGTGCCGTTGAAGTTGTCGATAGCCGCAAGCAGGGCGTCGCACGCATCCATATCCAGATGGTTGGTGGGCTCATCCAGAAGCAGCAGGTTGACCGGTGTGACCATAAGCTTGCCTAACATCACACGGCTTTTTTCACCACCGGAAAGTACGCTGATTTTTTTAAGCGCATCGTCACCGGAAAACATCATGGCCCCGCAAATGTTTCTAACTGTCTGACGATCCACATCCTGGTGGGAATAAAGGATTTCTTCTTCCACCGTGCGGGTGTCCACCAGACTTTTGATGTGGGTTTGCTCGAAAACACCCCGGGTTATGTTCGGGTTGTAAACAATTTCTCCAGACTGCGGCGTGAGACAATCGGCCAGAAGCTTGAGCAAAGTGGTTTTGCCTTTGCCGTTTTTGCCCACCACGCAGACCCGTTCACCGGCGGTAACGGTAAAATCCAGATTTTGGATCAGCAGCTTTTCCCTGTCATAGGAAAATGTCAGGTTCTGGACGCTCATTACGTTCTTTCCGGAAAACGGTTTGGCTCGAAATGAAAAGCCAAGAGATTTGACAGTTTCCAGCTTTTCCCGTTTTTCCGTTTTGGCAAGGGTCTTGATACGGGATTGGACGAGGTTTGCCAGCCTGGCTTTGGCCCTGAACCGGTTGATGAACAGTTCGATTTCCTTCCGGTGTTTTTCATCGTTTATCCGGGTTTTTTCGTAGATTTCTTCATCCTGAGCAATCTGTGAATAGTACTTTTCGGTATTTCCGGCGATTTTGCGAATCTTTTTGCGATGAATACCCATGGTGTGGGTTACGATGCCATCCATAAAGCTTCGGTCATGGGTGATAAGCATAAGTTCGCGTGGCCAGCCTGACAGAAAACGGGTAATCCATCGGATGGAGGTTATATCCAGGTAATTGGTTGGCTCATCCAGGAGCAGCAGGTCCGGCTCGGCAACCAAGACCTTGGCCAGGTTCAGACGTACCTGGAAACCGCCGGAGAATTCTTCGGGGTGCCGCCGCATGTCGGATGCAGTAAATCCCAGTCCAAACAGGATTTTTTCAACCTTCCAGTGATGGTCTTTTTCGGCCTTGGAAAGTCCTGTCATGCCTTCGGCCAGAACCGTATCCCTGGTAAACTCAATCTGCTGGCGGACACAACCGATACAATAGTTTTTAGGTGTGCTGATCACTCCGGAATCCGGGTGTGCTTCTCCGGTGATGAGCCTGAACAGGGTGGTTTTACCATGTCCGTTTCGCCCGACCACGCCAACCCGTTCCCGGGCGTTTATCCTGAAACTCACGCTGTCAAACAGAACGTGGTTGCCGTAACTTTTTGATAGATTTTCAATGCTGATCATGAGAAAAAAAGTCGAATTTGTTAGGTGTTAAGCGTGTATAATATTTTGATTGTCAATATCCTAATCAAGGTCGATAAGCAAGCATCTCCTTTTTTCTTTACTCACAACATGCCTCCTGTTATTATTTAAAAATTTAAGGGTTCAAGGATTCAAGGAACAATTGCTATGTTAAAGCAATTATCTGTTTTATCAAGTTCTTAACACTTAACACGTTTCGTAAATATAATGACCGCAATTAACTATAAGGAATTTAAGAATTATCTGAAAAAGTCTGATAAGGACGGGTTTGCGCCTGTGTATCTGATTTTTGGAGAGGAACTGCTTTATAAAACTGTTTTTGAAGAGTTGCTTGACGAATTGATTCCTGTCTCAACAAGGGGTTTAAATTATGAGGCTGTAGATGGAGCCGATGAGAAAATTAATGAAGCGTTGCAGCGTATAAACACCTATTCTCTTTTGCCGGGCACAAAGGTCGTGGCTATTTGCGACACACAGATATTCTATTCAAAACTAAATGAAAAGGCTCTTATAGAAAAAGCAAAGAAGGAATATAATAACGACAGTATTCAAAAGGCTGCAAACTATCTCCTGAGCCTACTCGGGCTTTTGAATCTTTCCTTTGACGATATAAGCAAGACAAACAGAGGCAAAGCATTAAAACTTGATCTTGACAGATCGGCTGGTGAAGAATGGTTTGATAAAACCATCGATTATTGCATGGCAAGCGGCCTGACCCCATCTAACGGAGAGGATAAAGGAAAACTTTTGCAGCAGGCGATTGAGAAAGGATTCCCCAAAGATAATCATCTGATAATTACCGCCGATATGGTTGATAAAAGGAAGGGTCTTTATAAAGCTATAAATAAATACGGAATGGTTATCGATTGCTCTGTCCCAAAAGGTGAACGAAGGGCAGACAGGATGGCTCAGGAAAAAGTTCTTTATGAAAACATGGAAACTGTTCTTACAAAAAATAAAAAGAGAATGGATAAGGCCGCAATTGCCGCCATGTTTGAAATGACCGGTTTTAACCTCCGCTCATTTTTAAATAATCTTGAGAAACTTATCAGTTATGTCGGTGAGCGAAACAGAATAACAATTGATGATGTAAAGTTTGTTCTAAAACGCACAAAAACGGATCCAATATTTGAGCTGACAAATGCAATATCAGACCGTAACTTAGAAAAAGCCATTTTTTTTCTGAATTCTCTCCTGCCTCAATTAGATCATCCTCTTCAATTGTTTGCCGCAATAACAAATCAGGTTAGAAAGCTTTTGCTGATTAAGGGTTTTGTTGAAAGCAGGCATGGCAGGGCATGGCATGCCGGTATCAGGTTCGATCAGTTTCAGAGAGCTGTTATGCCTGCAATCAAGGAGTATGATAACGACTTGTTAAGTCGGCTGGAAGATTGGGAGAGCAAACCGGCCGCGGATCTGCTGGTCGCGCAAAACCCGAACAATCCTTATCCTGTTTACCAGATGTTTCTCAAGTCTGAAAAATTTACGACAAATGAACTCATTGAAGAGCTTAAGCGCTTGAGTGAAGCTGATTTGCGGCTTAAGTCAACCGGAGGGGATCCAAAAATTATATTGGAAAAGGAGATTTTTCATATTTGCGGCGGTTTGAACCGCTAATATTTTCACCGCAAAGCCGCAAAGATCGCAAAGAAGCTATTTTTTTCTTTAAGAAAAATTATACTTTGCGTCCTTTGCGTCTTGAGCGAAGCGGGCGGTGATATATAGGTGTAAGATTCTATTAAGGAGAAAAGAATATGGGGTTTATAAGACGCCAGGAAGAGAGTCTGGCGACGCGTTATTTATTATGGCAGTATCAGAAAAAACAGATTCCCATTCCTCCATATGAAGATCTGGAAAAGCAGGCCGCTCAAATAGTTGATGATGCGCATCGTATAGCTCGTGAAAGAGGGAGCAATCTTATTTCTATCATTAAAGAACTGGTCAAAGATATTAAAAAAAGGTAGTTCAGCCACAAAGGCACTAACACACCAACTTGCCTGCCTGCCGGCTGGCAGGGATTATAATATAATTCTCTTAAAAGTCATAATTTATAATTTAGGAATTGCGAATTTAGGGATTTAGGAATTGAAGGTATTTTATTGATTTTAATTCCTAAATTCCTCAATTCGCAATCCCTCAATCCCTCTAAATATTTCTTCCTGTTCATCCAAAATTTCACCTAAAATCTTTATGTTTGTCATGGGATTCATTATCACGCAGCGAAAAACAACAATATCTTTTCCATGCTGATTTATTTTTAATTTTGTTCGTGAAACAAAACTCTTTCCAGCCTCCCTTTGCAGCCTTTGAACAGCTCTGTTTATTTTGTTTAATTTTTTGTTAATGTCGCATATCTGTTCAGGATTACCTTCGGCTAACCGGCGCTGAATATGGAAGGGGCATATCCTGTAGGTAAGAATGTTAAGCTCCGGGCGTGTTATTAGCTGGAAGTCTGGTCTTTTTTCAATTTCTTCGGCAAACCTGAGACATGTATCAATCCCATGCTCAATCAGTAGCGCATAACCCCGGCTCCCCATTATTTTAAGCGCGCCGTCCAGTATAATAGAGCTTGCCTCCCTCGAACCCGCGAGCGATTTTATGCCGAGATCAACAGAACCAGGGCGGTTTACATAGTTTGCATGATATGCAACAACATCCATGATTGAAGGGTCCTTAAAGACAACTATGCCGCAGCCCATCGGCATATAAAACTGTTTATGGCCGTCTATTGTCACGGAATCCGCAAGTTTTATACCTTTAAGCAGATGCCTGTATTTTTCAGACATTAGTGTGGGCCCACCCCATGCGGCATCCACATGAAAGTGAATCCTGTTTTCTGCGCATATTTCTCCGATTTCAGGCAGAGGATCGACAGTCCCGGTTTCCGTGGTTCCGGCAATGCCGATAATGGCAATAATCTTTGTATTAACGGAGCTGTTTTTTATATCTTTGATCGCTTTTTTTAGACAATCAATGTCCATGCGGTTGTTCGCATCAACATTGATTGTCATAATGTTTTGATTGCCTATTCCAAGAAGACCACCGGCTTTTTTAACACAATAGTGGCCAAGTTTCGACACTAATATAACGCACTTTTCTATCTGGTAGGCCTTGTACGCAGCCTGTAGTCCTTCCTGTTCAATGCCGGCAAAACCATTTTTTGGCGCAAGCATGGAGTTTCTGGCGACCCAGAAAGCTGTGAGATTTGCCAGGGTGCCGTCTTCAATAAAACAACCTAACGTGGTTTGGATATTCTGGACATGCTTTTCATAGAAAGCTTCATCTTTTTCGTAGATCAGCCTGTGAATTTTGGCAATGACCTGTTTTTCCAAAATCGAGACAACCTTTGAGGTTTCAATTTTAACTACATTTTGATTAAGCGCTGCGACTATGGTTTTGAGATGAACCATGAAAAATGGAATTGCGGAAGTCATGTGGCCCACAAAATAGGGCGAGGTAACATTGACGGCGTGTGGCGCAATATTTTCGACAAGATCTGCTATGACATCTGCGAGTTTCTTTTCAGGATTTTTGCTGATAAGGGTGTTGGTAAAGTTTCTTGATAAATCCTTGAGACTGACCTCTTCGGTAATGCCGACATGTTTTTTAAGAAAATCGTGAAGCCCGAAAAATATCTGCTCCATGTATTTGACAAGAGTGGACCTGGAGGCATCATCTTTATGGTTAACAAATGTTCTCATTAGGGTCTGCCAGTCGGCGATGAGTTTAGTTTTCTTTTCTATGCGGATTTTATCTATCATTAGCCTTGCTGTATTTTAATATATGAACTTATAAAAAATCGAATTTATCAAGTGTTAGGTCAAAGCAATTATTTGTTTTATCAATTACTTAACACTTAACACTTAACACTTAACACATTTTACTTAACATGCCCGTTATTTGATTCCAAGCAAATCTTTGATGGCGTCGTAAAAAGTCCCATCTAAAGTAACAGCTTGGACTTTTTACGAATGCATCAATCTTTCAGCTGTATCTCATTCTTTCTTTATCAAATAATCCCCTTGATAAAGCCTGATGCCTTTGATAAATTAACACAACAACGTCACTTATCATTTTAGATGTCATTTCGAGGAGCGAAGCGACGAGAAATCTTATTATAAAACAAATAGTTAAAGATTTCTCCCTTCGGTCGAAATGACAAGTGTCATTGTAGGGGTTAATTTTATATATTTATTTTAATCAGGAGGATATATGATCAGAGTCGGCGTAATCGGCGCAACAGGATATGCGGGTGCGGAGCTTGTCAGGATACTCTCCGGTCATCAGGAAGTAGAGCTGACGGTTCTGACTTCCAGGCAGTATGCAGGAGTGAAGTTTGATAGAGTTTACCCTGCAATGGCCGGAATTGTCACACTAATTTGTGAAGAGTTTTCTCTGAATATTATGTGTGAGAGGGTTGATGTTGTATTTACGGCTCTGCCGCACAAGACTTCCATGGAACTTGTGCCCGAGCTTATCAAGTGCGGGAAGAAGGTTGTGGATCTTTCCGCTGATTTCAGGTTCAAGGATGTCTCGCGGTATGAAACATTTTATCAGCAGCATACTGCAAAGGATTTGCTTGAAAAAGCTGTTTACGGCCTTTGTGAAATCTATTTTGACAGGATTCAAAATGCTTCCCTGATCGGTAATCCAGGATGTTATCCTACCAGTGTCATTTTACCGCTGGCCCCTTTTCTGAAACAAAATATTATTGATCTCAATACAATTATTGCGGATTCAAAATCAGGGGTCAGCGGTGCGGGAAGGTCTCCTTCTCTGACCACACACTTTTGCGAGGCCAACGAGTCATTAAAGGCATACAAAGTCGCCGAGCACAGGCATAATCCGGAGATGGAGGAGGTGCTCAGCCTTGAAGCCGGCAGTCCCGTCAACATAACCTTTGTTCCTCATCTTATTCCCATGACACGCGGTATGCTTACAACAATATATGCCGGCCTTGCAAGAAAGACCGATCCGGAAGAGATAGAGGATTGCATCGCCTCCTTCTATTCAGGCCGTCCTTTTATCCGTATATGCCCTGACAATACACTGCCTGATACATTGCATGTAAGAGGAACTAATTATTGTGACATAGGGTTTAAATTAGATGTGCGTAATAAACGCCTGATCCTGATTTCCGCAATCGATAATC
The DNA here is from genome assembly GCA_014381545.1 of Candidatus Desulfaltia bathyphila. Taxonomy (GTDB): domain Bacteria; phylum Desulfobacterota; class Desulfobacteria; order Desulfobacterales; family ETH-SRB1; genus Desulfaltia; species Desulfaltia bathyphila. The sequence goes on along the minus strand of JACNLL010000055.1, from coordinate 12,335 downwards.
TGGTTAAAGGCGCCGCGGGCCAGGCGGTTCAGAATATGAATATAATGCTGGGTATGGATGAAACCAGTGGGCTGAATAATATCCCCAAAAAGGAGCGCATAATATGAAAGCTTACCAACTTTCGGTATTAGCGGAAAACAAACCAGGCAGTCTGTCCAGAGTTACAAAAATTCTTGCAAAGGAAAAGATCAATATCCGCTCAATTACGATTTCCTCTCATGGTGAATTCGGGATTATTAATGCTATAGTTGATCATCCGAGGCAGGCACAAAAAGCGCTGGAGAGGGAGGGCCTTTCCGTCAGTTTAAAAGATATTATTGCCGTACACATCGAGGATAAACCTGGAAGTTTTGATAAACTGGTTCAATTGCTTGCAGATAAAAATATCAACATTGAAAATGCTTACGGTTTTGTGCTGGAAAGCTGGAAAAAAGCTATAATTATACTTGATATCAAAGAACTTGAAAGGGCTAAGGAGATACTTGAAAAAGCCGGTTTTGAAATTTTAAATGAAGAGGAAATGTCGGCTGTTGAGCCGTTTCATTATATGAGATATTAGCCCTACAACGACACTTGTCATTTCGACCAACGTGCAGCGCAGGCGCTTGCGCCGCGTGAGGGAGAAATCTTTAACTATTTGTTTTATAATAAGATTTCTCGTTGCTTCGCTCCTCGAAATGACATCTAAAACGGTAAGTGACGTTGTAGGGTTAGATAATACTCTTATTTCATCAATCCTGGAAGAAATGTTGCAATTTGCGGGAAAGGAATCAAAAGAAGTGTGCCTGCAATTAATGCGATAAGAAACGGCACAATTCCCTTGAATATAACATGAAGCGGCACGTCTCTTGCTATTCCGCTGACCACATATACGTTGACTCCTACAGGAGGAGTTATTACGCCGATCTGAGTTACCATAACAATTATCACGCCAAACCATAAAGGATCATAACCAAGATGATTTACCACCGGATAGAAGATGGGAACGGTCAGCATTATCAAGGCAAGGGCATCGATAAAACACCCGCCTATCAGATATACCAGTATAATTAAAAACATGATCGCATAGGGCGGTAATTGAAATTCTGATATGCAGTTTGCGATATCAAAAGGAATTCTCGTTATCGCCATGAAATGTCCGAAAATTGTGGCGCCTGCAACAATGACGAGAATCATACATGTGATTCTCGTTGTTTCAAAAAGCGAGGTGATAAAACATTGTAAAGTTAAGTTACGTCTGACAACAGCGAGAATTAGAGTGCCGAAAGCGCCGATGGCTCCTGCTTCTGTCGGCGTAAAGAATCCCGCAAAAAGTCCTCCCATGACCAGCAGAAATAATAGAAGGGTTTCAATTAGACCTGAAAGGGAGATCATTTTCTCCTTAAACCCTGTTTTTGGACTTTTTGGCGCCAGATCCGGTTTGATGCGTACCCATATAACAATAGATATGATAAACAGGAGGCTCAGAATCAGGCCCGGCATTAAACCAGCCACAAAAAGCTTGCCGATGGATTGTTCGGTCATAATTCCATATACGATAAAGATAACGCTCGGCGGGATAAGGATGCCAAGGCTTCCACCTGCCGCAACCGCTCCGGTGGCCAGCATTGGTTTATAGTTGTATCTTTTCATTTCCGGGAGGGTCGCAGCCGCCATGGTAGCCGCTGTTGCATTGGTAGAACCGCAAATTGCGGCAAAGCAGGCGCATGCTCCTATTGTGGCGATGGCCAGTCCTCCGGGCAGGTGGCCGATAAACTTATTTGCCGTGTCAAAGAGCCTGGAACTTATACCTGCATGAAAGGAAATTTGCCCCATTAGCACAAATAAAGGGATAACGGTCAGATTGTAAGACCCGAAAACGGAAAAAATATCTTTGGCGATTAAATTTAGCGATGCATCAAAGGAGACTAAATAACCAAAGCCCAGAAAACCTATTAGAGCCATGAGAAAGCCGACAGGCATTCTTGAAAATATTAGTAGAAAAAGGGCGGCAATACCGATGAGACCTGCAGCAGTTGGACTCACTTTGTCGCTACCCTGCTTACAGATTTTAAAAAATCCTTTAATAATACAAGGGAAAGAAGCCCACAACCGATAGATATTCCAAAAACGTAAGGATATATGGGCATCTGTAAAGTCATAGAGACCTCGCCGCTTTGCATAAGATCGGAAGCCAGCAATATAGTTTGCCAGGTTAAAAGCCCAAAAAGGAAGAGGCAGAGGAAGTCGTTGATAGCGCTGATGAAAAACCGGACCTTTTTAGGGAATTTTTGAAAAAGAAACTCAACAGCAATATGCCCTTTTTCAACTGAAGTATAGGCCAGCGAAAAGGATATAGCGATAGCTCCAAGCAGTCCGACCATTTCATATGTTCCTGGAATAGGATGACGAAAAATGCGAAGAATGACATCCGCGGATGTCAGCAGCATCATGGCTACAATGGCTCCGGCTGCGATCCAGTTAAATCTGTTTGCCAGTAAAATTATTAATTTTTCAAAGCGAAACATAAGATATAACCAAGGGTTCAGGGTTCAGGGGTTCAGGGTTCAAGGGTTAGAGAGTTAGAGAGCAATCAAGTGTGAACCTAATAACCTGATCTGTTATTCCCACCAGGTCTGTCATTCCCGCGAAAGCGGGAATCCAGTTTGTTTTTAGATATAACTGGGGTTCTGGATGCCCGCCTTCGCGGGTATGACATTAAAAAGTGACACTGTAGTATTAGTTGAACCCTGAACCCTTATTTTTTATATATTTTGCTGTATTCTGTAATCAGTTTTTTAACTTCCGCCACTGCTTTGTCTCTGGGGAGATTCTTTTTTCCGACCGCTTTTATGTAGTCATCGACAATCGATTTCACGGCATTGACCCATCTGCTGTTTTCTTTCTCAGAAAGTGGAATAATCTCATTGCCAAGGCTCAGCGTGAAATCATACCCTTCATCATCTCCCTTATCCCAGACTTCTCCATGAACATCGACCCATTCTTTGCTTATCTCTTCAATTATTTTTTTAATATCTTTTGGCAGGCTGTTCCATTTGTCCAGGTTCATAACCACAAACATGGCTGTAGTATATCCAACTCCGGTGCATTCTGTGGTGTATTTAACAACTTCTGCCTGTTTCCACCCCTTAAGGGTTTCTATGGGAGCAAAGGTGCCTTCAACCACGCCTTTTTGAAGAGCTTCATAAGTTGCGGGCTGCGGCATCGCTACCGGCACACCTCCAAGAGCCTTCACAACCTTTGCGCTCAGGCCGGTAGACCGTATCTTCATCCCCTTTATATCTTCCAGTTTTCTGACAGGTTTTTTTGTGTGAAGAAGGCCGGGGCCGTGGGCATGAATATAAAACACCTTAACATCGCTGAGTTCTTTTGGCTTCATCCGGTTATAAAATTCAGTGGCCACATGGGTTGCTACCTGACCATTTGGATAGCCATTGGGCAGATCAACAGCTTCCATTAAAGGAAAACGGCCCCTGGTATAGGCAAAGCAGGACATCCCAATATCCGATATTCCCTTTACAACCCCGTCATAACACTGGTTTGCCTTTGTCAAGGTGCCTCCGGGAAAAACAGTAATTTTTATCCTTCCGTTAGTGCGCTTTTCCACCTCATTTGCCCATGACACACCGGCTTTACATTGGCCGTGGGAAGGTGGGAAGAAAATGCTGTAGCTGAGTTCAGTTGTTTCAGGTTTGGAGCAGGCGGTAAAGATTGTACCAAAGGATAAGGCTACAAAAGATAAGATTAATACGGTCAAAAATAGGTTTTTTTTCATTTTTTCCTCCGACTGTAATAACTCATTATACATTATATTTGCATAAAATACTTCAAAAAGTGAGACCTTTGAAAAATGTTCAATTTTGCTCAAGTTCAAGGAAGGCAAAAATTTTAAACGTAGGAATACATTGAGTATTTCGAGGCTTAAAATTTGAGCCTGACGTAGTAATTAGGCAAAAGGGGGCGTTTTGCAAAGGTCTCAAAGTGTTATCTTTCTAATTAATTATTATTTAAGGTGTCAAGAATTATTTTTATTTTTCAGGTGTTACTGACTTGACAGAATTATAAACTGTATGGTAACAAATAAAACTAAAATTTTCACCTCCCTTGTTTGCGTGTAATGCACAGGCAGGCAAAATTGAACATTTTTCAAAGGCCTTAATTTATGCAGCGAAAAATCACATTTTTTATGTTAAGCGCTTCAGGCTCTCCAATAAAGCAGGTAACTCTTTCCAAAACATTTTTACGTTTTTCAGGCCTTTTTGTCGCAGCTATCATTATATTTTTTGGCTTTGTAATGTATGACTATTATGATGTTAAGCTGAAATTATCAAATATCAGAGGAGTGGAAAGCGATGTTCCCGAGCTATCTGATACAATAATCAGCCAGCGCAAGCAGATAAAAAATTTTGCAGATGAGATCAATTCCTTGAAATTGAAACTGGTTGATCTAAACAGTTTTGAAAAACAGATAAGGATTGTTGCCAATATTGAAAAACCTGCTGATCAGGACAACCTTTTTGGCATTGGCGGTTCAATGCCTGATGATCTTGACACTCAGATTCCGCTTACTGATAAACATAACAGCCTGGTTCGCGAAATGCACGAGCATACCAGGCAGCTTGATTTGGCATTAATAAATCAAAAGCAAGGATTTGAGTCGCTGTTAAAATATCTTGAAGATCAACGAAACCTTCTTGCTTCAACACCTGCTGTACGCCCGGTAAGCGGGTGGACATCATCAAGATTCGGATACCGCGTATCCCCGTTTACCGGCTTGCGCGAATTTCACAAAGGGTTGGATATTGCTACCCGGATGGGTACGCCTATAATTGCCACTGCCGATGGGGTCGTAACATTTGTCGGCAGAAAAGGCTTGCTTGGCAAAGTAATCATTATTGATCATGGCCATGGAATGGTTACCCGTTATGCGCATCTTCAGAAGACATTAAAAAAACGTGGCGAGTCTGTGAAGCGAGGAGACGCCATTGCGCTTGTCGGTAATTCAGGCAGAACCACAGGCTCCCATCTTCATTATGAGGTTCATCTTAACGGAATTCCGGTTAATCCTGAAAAATACATACTCAATTAGCGACCTTTGAAAATATTTTTCAAAGGTCTCATTTTGAGTTTTTAATTCCTTTCTCTTTCTTATCTTTGAGCGCCTCTCTGTAATTCCCGGTTTAAAAAACAGCAACTTAAATTCTTCATGGACATTTTGTGGAGTTCATCTTATTATAATTGATGAATTCGTAAAAATTCTCGGAATCGTCATGCCGGACTTGATCCGGCATCCAGAATGTATTGAATTTACTGGATTCCGGCTTTCGCCGGAATGACGGAAAAGAGAACTTTTCGACTTTTTACGAGTTCATCATAATTGAAGATTCCCTGTAGCAAGCTACATGGAATCTTCGACCGTAAGGAAGTTAGCCATTTTTAGATTCGCTCGCTAACCCCGTAGCAAGATACGGGGAATGCGCTCGCTATCGCGGTTCACAGTTTCGTAAAAAGTCGAATTCATAAGGTATTTATTAGGAGTATTTGTAGATAATGTTTGATTTTTTGACAAAAGTATTTGGAAGCAAAAACGAACGGGAATTAAAAAAGCTGCAACCTGTTGTAGATAAGATTAATGCTCTTGAACCCGAAATGCAGGCCATGAATGATGACCAGCTGAAAGGCCAGACAGTTTTGTTTAAACAGCGGCTTGAAAATGGAGCATCCCTTGAAGATATTCTTCCCGAAGCATTTGCAACTGTAAGGGAGGCTTCTGTGCGCACTCTTAAGATGCGTCATTTTGATGCCCAGCTTGTTGGCGGGATTGTTCTGCATGAGGGTAAGATTGCCGAAATGAAGACAGGTGAAGGAAAAACACTGGCCGCCACACTTCCTGTATATTTAAATGCTCTTTCAGGCAAAGGGGTGCATATTGTAACGGTGAACGATTATCTGGCAAAGCGTGATACAGAATGGATGGGGCAGATTTACAATTTTCTCGGTCTTTCTGTTGATTCCTTATTGCACGGCATGGATGATGTTGAGCACAAAAAGGCTTACAGCGCAGACATTACCTACGGCACGAACAATGAGTTCGGCTTTGACTATCTGCGGGATAATATGAAATTCGAGAGAGACTCGATTGTCCAGCGGAAACTTAACTTTGCCATAGTGGATGAGGTGGACAGCATATTAATCGATGAGGCAAGAACCCCGCTTATTATATCCGGTCCTGCTGAAAAATCGACCGATCTATACTACCAGGTAAACAGGCTGATACCGCGCCTTGTGCAAGACAAAGATTATGTTATTGACGAGAAGGCCAGAACATCGGTTATGACCGACAAGGGAATCGCAAAAGCTGAAAGCATTCTTAATGTAGATAATCTATATGATCCAAAACATATTGAGCTTCTTCATCATATTAATCAGGCGCTGAAGGCTCATACCCTTTTTAAGAGCGATGTTGATTATATTGTAAAGAATGGCGAGGTAATCATAGTAGATGAGTTTACAGGTCGCCTTATGCCGGGACGTCGCTACAGTGAAGGACTGCACCAGGCGCTTGAAGCCAAGGAAAACGTCAGGATAGAAAACGAAAACCAGACTCTTGCAACAATTACCTTTCAAAACTATTTCCGTATGTATAATAAGCTTGCCGGCATGACAGGTACGGCCGATACCGAAGCCGCTGAATTTAAAAAGATTTATAATCTTGACGTTGTGGTTATCCCCACCAACAAACAGATGATAAGGGCCGATTTCCCTGATGTTATTTATAAAACCAGAAAAGAAAAGTTTGAAGCAGCTATGGACGAGATAGTAAAGCTGTATAAAATGGGCCAGCCTGTTCTTGTAGGTACGGTTTCAATCGATGTTTCGGAAAAATTCAGCAAACAGTTAAAAAAGAAAGGCATCAAGCATTCTGTGCTTAATGCAAAAAACCATGAAAAAGAGGCGGAGATTATTGCCATGGCTGGTCAGAAAGGAGCGGTTACAATTTCAACAAGCATGGCAGGCCGCGGGACCGACATAGTATTAGGCGAAGGAGTTACCGAGCTGGGCGGATTGCATATTTTAGGCACTGAAAGGCATGAGAGCAGGCGTATTGATAATCAGCTTAGAGGTCGTTCCGGAAGACAGGGCGATCCTGGATCGTCCCGTTTCTATCTTGCTCTGGACGATGATCTTCTCCGTATATTCGGCGGAGAACGCATGACTTCGATTATGGACAGATTCGGCATGGAGGAGGGTGAGCCGATTGAACATAATCTTATAAGTAAAGCAATAGAAAATGCCCAGGCAAAGGTTGAAGGGCGCAACTTTGATATCCGTAAGCAGCTTATCGAGTATGATGATGTAATGAACCAGCAGAGAGAGGTTATATACAGGCAGCGCCGCGAAGCGTTGACAGGCAAAAACCTGGAAAGCTCTATTGTTGATATGATTTGTGAACTGGCCGGAAATATTGCCGGTGTTTTTGCCGATGAAAAGGTCCTCCCCGAAGAATGGGATATAAATGGGCTAAATGAAGCAGTGTTTAAGCAGTTTAACTTTCGTCTGGGCAGGATAGATGATGACACATTGGAGGGTCTGACCAGAGAAGGGCTTGCCCGGTTGATTTCTGATGCCGCCATCAAGGTATATGATGAAAAGGAGGCCGAGATAGGCGCGGAAAATATCAGGGACCTGGAACGGATTATAATGCTGCAGACTGTAGGCAACCTGTGGAAGGATCACCTTCTAAGCATGGATCATCTAAAGGAGGGGATTGGTCTTAGAGGCTATGCTCAGCAGAATCCTTTGATTATTTATAAAAAAGAAGGATTTGAAATGTTTCAGGATATGATCTCCAGGATCAAAGAGGGGACTGTTGAAATTCTGTTTAGAGTGCAGATAGCAGAACCTGAAAGGATTGATAATTTAAGGAGGCCGGAAGAGCAAAACCTTGTATTTTCCAGCGGGGATGATACTGGAAGAAAAAAACCGGTCAGGCGAACGGAAAAGAAGATTGGAAGGAATGCTCCGTGCCCATGTGGGAGTGGAAAGAAGTATAAGAAGTGTTGCGGAAGATAGAGGTATGGGTAATTATAGCCCTGAAGCAGACGATGTTGTACGTTCAGAGACCCTGGATGATGTAAGGGAACCTTCCATGTACAGGGTGTTGCTTCATAATGATGACTATACCAGCATGGAGTTTGTTGTGGAGATCCTTCAATTTGTATTTAATAAATCAGCGGAGGAGGCGACACTCATTATGCTGAAAGTCCACAATGAAGGGATAGGGCTTTGCGGCGTTTATACCTATGAAATAGCTGAAACCAAGGTAGATACGGTTCAAGTTTTAGCCAGGGAAAGAGAATTTCCTCTTAAATGCACCATGGAGAGAGATTAGGATTAGGAGTAAGATTTCTCGCTCCGCTCGAAATGACAACTTTGGCACGTTTTTGGAGAGAGATTAGGCCATGATAAGTAAGGAAATAGGCGCAACTCTGGGCTTTGCGGCCAGAGAAGCAAAAAAAAGGCGTCATGAGTATCTCAGTTTAGAGCATGTGCTTTTTGCTGTCTTAAATGATAGCGCAGGCATAAAAATTATCGAGAGCTGCGGCGGTAATGTAGAAAATCTAAGCAAAACCGTAGAGGATTTTTTAAGCGACCAGATGGAGAGTGTTCCAGAAGAGACCGAGTATGTGCTTCAGCAGACAATCGGTTTTCAGAGAATGATTAAAAGGGCGGTTAGCTATGTGCGTTCGGCTGAGAAGCAGGAAGTTACTGTAGGGGATATACTGGCTTCCATGTTTCAGGAAAAGGATTCCTATGCCGCATATTTTCTGGCAAAGGAGGGTATTACCCGGCTTGATGTTTTACATTATATTTTCCATGAAGCTTCAGATAGTTATTCCCAAAAGAAAAAAACAGATCCTCTTGAGGCTTTTACAATAGATCTTGTTAAAAGGGCTTCCCTGGGAAGACTTGATCCGCTTATTGGCCGCAGCCTTGAACTGGAGCGCACCATCCAGATTCTTTGCCGGAGACGAAAGAATAATCCTGTATATGTGGGCGATCCCGGCGTTGGGAAAACCGCGATGGCCGAGGGACTTGCTATAAAAATTTTCAATGGATCTGTTCCCGATCTTCTCAAAAATGTTAGCATATATTCACTCGATCTCGGCATCCTTCTGGCAGGAACGAAATTCCGCGGCGACTTTGAGCAGCGTTTAAAAGGTGTTTTGTCGGCGCTCAAAAAGATAAAGGATGCAGTCTTGTTTATTGACGAGATTCATACTGTTGTGGGGGCAGGTGCAACCAGCGGCGGGTCCATGGATGCATCAAATATTTTAAAGCCGGCTCTTGCGACCGGTGAACTTCGGTGTATCGGCTCAACTACATATGAGGAGTATAAAAATTACTTTGAAAAGGATCGAGCTTTGTCGCGGCGATTTGAAAAGGTGGAAATCACAGAGCCTTCTGTTTTAGAATCATTTAAAATCTTAAAGGGCCTTAGATCGGTTTATGAAAAGCATCACGGTATTGTCTATACTGATCATGCGCTGAAAGCCGCCGTTGAATTGTCTGCCAAATATATCAATGACCGTTATCTGCCTGATAAGGCCATAGATGTGATAGACGAGGCCGGGGCGTTTGTCAGGCTTTCAGGTTCTTCCCGCAGAAAAAGGATCAACCCCTCGGACATTGAAAAGATTGTGGCCAGGATAGCCAGAATTCCGGCCATTAGTGTGACGACATCGGATAAAACAAAGCTGGAAAGCCTTGAAGACAGGCTGAAGCAGGTGGTATTCGGGCAGGACGATGCCATAAGATATCTTGTCACTTCAATAAAGCGTTCACGAGCCGGGCTTGCCTCAGCCGACAAACCGGTTGGATCATTTTTGTTTACAGGTCCGACCGGCGTTGGGAAGACAGAGGTGGCCAGGCAGGTTGCGATGAGTTTAGGGATTAAGTTTTTGCGTTTTGATATGAGTGAATATATGGAAAAGCATGCTGTAGCACGCTTTATAGGAGCTCCTCCCGGCTATATAGGCTTTGAACAGGGGGGCCTCCTGACCGACGGTATCCGCAAGCATCCTTATAGTGTTTTGCTTTTTGACGAGATAGAAAAGGCTCATCCGGATATGTTTAATATTTTGCTCCAGGTTCTGGATCATGCGACCTTGACAGACAATAATGGGAAAAAGGCTGATTTTAGAAAAGTTATCATTATTATGGCTTCAAATATTGGAACAAGGGAGATGAGCGTTCAAACAATCGGCTTTGGAGAATCAGAACTTGGCGCACAGTCCAAGGGAAAAAAGGCTGTTGAAAAATATTTTAGCCCGGAATTCAGAAACCGCCTTGATGGAATAATTAACTTTAATTCATTGACGCCTGAGATTATGAAAAAGGTGGTTGATAAATTCATGGCGGAGATCAATGAGCAGCTTTTTGCCAAAAAAGTTTTTCTTACACTCTCGCCCAGCGCCCGGACATGGCTGGCAAAAAGGGGGCATGATCCGAATTATGGAGCAAGACCTCTTCACAGATTATTACAGACTGAGATCAAGGATATCCTCTCAGATAAGATTTTGTTCGGGCAGCTTGAAAAAGGGGGTAAGGTTTTTATTGATGTTAAAGACGACAGGCTGAGCTTTGTGTATGGACAATGAGGAGTAAGGAGTAGAGAGTAAGGAGTAGGGTTAGAGATGGAAAAGGAGGTATATCAAGGTTATAGAGATTTGAAGGTATTCCAGATGTCATACCAGTTAGCCCTTGAAGTTCATGAGCTTACAAAGGCATTTCCTAATGAGGAGAGATTTGCTTTGACAGATCAGATTAGACGTTCGTCTCGAAGTATACCAGCCAATTTGGCTGAAGGATGGAAAAAAAGAAGATATCAGAAGATGTTTATTAGTAAAGTTATTGATGCTGCCGGCGAAGCGGGCGAAACCGAAGTCTGGTTGGATTTTTCAAAAGATTTAAAATATATTTCTGAAAATAAGCATCAAGAACTAATAAAAAAATACGATGAAGTCAATCGTATGCTTTTTGGTATGATCGATAAAGCTCATAAGTTTTGTAGATAATAATAAATACTCCTTACTCCTTACTGCTTACAGCCTACTCCCTACTGCTTACTGTTTACTGTTGCATCCTTAACCCTTGAGCCCTTGCTTAAACAAATGCCAGTTTTTTTATTGTCCGATGAAATTAAGTTTCCTTCGCCTCAACTTGCACGCAACGACGGTTTGTTAGCGGTAGGAGGCGATCTTAGCCAAAAGCGTCTTCTACTTGCCTATAGCATGGGAATATTCCCATGGTTTTCTTATGAAAATCATATTTTGTGGTGGTCACCCGACCCCCGTCTTGTGCTGTATCCTTATGAGATAAAGGTTTCAAAAACATTAAAAAAGGTTATACAAAAGGATATATTTCACATAACAATTGATCAGGCTTTTAATCAGGTTATAACATCCTGCGCCCGGATTCGGTTGCAGAAAAATGAGGGAACCTGGATCGATGAGGATATGGTTAAAGCCTATTGCAGTCTCCATGAATCAGGTTTTGCGCATTCAGTGGAAGCGTGGTATGAAGGTGAATTGGCAGGCGGGCTATATGGTGTTTCCCTTGGGAAGTTTTTTTCAGGTGAATCTATGTTTACACGCGTAAACAATGCTTCAAAGGTGGCACTTGTCTTTCTGGTAGAATATCTGAAAAAATTATCATTTGATATAATAGACTGCCAGGTTTCCACAAAGCATCTAATAAATTTCGGAGCAAGGGAGATACCGAGAAAGGATTTTTTAAAGCAGCTTGAAAAATCATTGGAAGCGCCGACTAAAAAAGGCCGTTGGAAATGTAATTTTGAATTTTCTCTGTGGTCTCTGTGTGCTCCGTGGTGAAGATGTAAAGTTAGCGATAATGAGGGTACCTGATATGGAAAAAGACTGTATTTTTTGTGATATTATAAATGGCAAAATGGGAACCAAATTCTTATATGAAGACGATACCCTTGTGGTTTTTAAAGATATTAATCCTGCGGCCCCTGTTCATCTTTTGATTGTGCCCAGGAAACACATAAGGAGTGTAAATGATTTAGAGCAAGAGGACAAAAAGATAGTATCTGAAATGATAATGGCCGGCAAGGACATGGCAAAGAAGCAGGGTGTTGCAAAATCAGGCTATAAACTCATTTTTAATGTGGAAAAGGGGGGCGGACAGATTATTTTCCATCTGCATCTGCATCTTATTGGCGGGTGGAGGAAATAGGTGGATAGGTTTGCAGTTTAAAATATAATTTTGAGTTTTTAATTTTTAATTATGAATGCCCGCCGTGCTCGCGC
>JACNLL010000044.1 GCA_014381545.1 Candidatus Desulfaltia bathyphila | reverse complement strand
AAAACGTTTGTAAAAAACTATCACCAGCGAAATAATAACCAGATCAAGACAGGCCACAAACAACATGCTTTCTCTTTTCACCATCAGAATGTTGCCAAACAGATAACTCATAAGATCTACGTTATAGCCTGGTGTTTTATAGATAAATAATATTCCGACAGCCATGCCCACAGCCCACAAAGCCCCTATCAGTGTGTCTTCATGCTGATGATAACGAAGGCTTACAAACCCAATCAAAAGCGCAGCCATAATTGCTACTACAAAGGCTCCATGTATTGGATTAAAACCATAGTAATATGCCGCTCCCATCCCGCCAAGAACCGTATGAGATATTCCTCCGCTGATAAAAACTATCCGTCTGGTCACAACATATGTTCCCATAACCCCGCATGCCACACTGGCTAACAGGCCAACAATGACGGCGTTTTGCATAAAAGTCTGGCTTTGAAGCACATGAATAAATTCAAACATTACAATTCACACTTATGCTTTAACATATGAACCGGCCCGCTATAGCAGGCCTCGATCACATCTGCCGTAACATGCTCCGTTGGATTACAGACAAGGCTCCGGTTAACACATGCCACCCGATTCACATAAGTAGAAATAAAACCAAGGTCGTGAGAAACAAGAATTATAGTTGCCTTTTTATTAAGCCTTTTTAACAGTTCATAAATATCCTGTTCCACCCTTCCGTCTATGCTTACTGTCGGCTCATCAAGAAGAAGCATTTCAGGTTTTCCCACCAATGCCCTTGCCATAAGTACCCGCTGTCTCTGCCCGCCGGACAGGGTTCCAAAATGGTGACTGCGAAATTCATAAATCTCCACCTCTTTCAAAGCCTCTTCGGCCATCTCCCTGTCAATTTTTCGGTACCCTCCAAACAACGGAGCCTTTCCCAGTCGGCCTATCAAAACCACATCCATTACACTGATGGGAAAGCCGGAGTCAATTTCCGCATGCTGCGGTACATAGCCGATGGAATGTCTTGCCAGTTCAGGCGCCTGGCCAAATACACGAACACTGCCCCTTAAGGGATTAATCAGACCGAGAATTAATTTCAAAAGCGTGGTTTTGCCGCTCCCGTTAGGGCCTACTATCCCTAAAAAATTACCCTCTTCAATTGTCAGCGTGATATCCTTTAGCACAAGAACATCATTATAAGCAAAATCTACATTTCTGATTTCTACAACCGCTTTATTCATGGTTATCGCATTACCTCAATTAAGCGAAACGTCTCGGCAATCATCTTCATATTATTAAGATAATCTTTCGCTAATGGATCGATCTGAATTATCCTTCCACCAATAGCGGCAGCTATGGCTTCAGCGCTTTTTTCGCTGAACTGTTTTTGCACAAAGATTATCTTTATTCCATCATTTTTTGCCTCTTCAATGAGATTGGCAAGCTCCCTTGCCCCTGGATCTTTCCCTCCGATTTCAATTGGTATCTGATCCAATCCATAATCACGGGCAAAGTATCCCCATGCAGGGTGAAAGACCATGAATTTTCGCACCCTGATATCTTTCAGGTTTTTAATAATTTCCGCATCAAGATTGTTGAGATCATCTATAAACGTTCTTAAATTGTTTTGATAATAGTCTTTGCTGGCTGGATCACAGTTAATCAAAGCATCGCAGATATTTTGCGCCTGGATCTTAACCAGTCTTAAGCTTGTCCAGATATGGGGGTCTTTTAAACCGCCTTGCTGATGACCGGCATGTTGTTTTGGCGCCTTTAGATGATGGGTTTTCATGGGAAGAAGTTTGATGCCGCGCCGCGTATCTATTACCTTCATTTTTGGATTTGTTTTGCCTATCCGATCCATCCACACATCCTCAAACGGCACTCCGATGCGAAAAAAAAGCTTTGCCTTGCCTAATTTAACCATCTGCTTTGGCATGGGCTCATAAGTGGCAGGACTTTGACCGGGGTCCACCATGACGGAGACATCCACCCTATCGCCCCCGACGCGCTCCACAAAGTATGCCTGGGGCAGGATACTGACAAAAACCTTAATTTTTTCCACATTGCTTTTGGTCGATTTTGCATAAACATTGCCATTACTCAGGCAAAAAATCAAAAACACACCGCAGAATATACAGGCAGATATATATTTTAAATTTTTCATAATCCCTAATACCATATCCGGTCTCCAGTCATGATTAATTTTGAACCGCAGAACCGCAGAACGTCGAAGTGTTTGAACTGAATAGCGAGCGCATTCCCCGCTGCTTGCGGCGGGGAGCTTCAATACTTCATGATTCGAAATTCCTTGTTCGACATTCGATATTCAGATAGCTTTAATCCCCTAATCCTCTAATCCTTAATCCCCTACTCCCTGATTCACTGCTTTTATTATCAATCCGGCAGCCTGATCAACTTCAGCCTGAGTAGTCGGACAGCCAAGGGTAAGACGAACTGCTCCTATCCCTATGTCTCGGGAAACTCCCATTGCCGCAAGAACATGGGAAATTTTCACTGAACGGTCTTCGCAGGCTGCGCCTGTGGATGCGCACAGCTCCGGAATTTTCTCCAGGATTTTTTCTCCAACCATTCCGGGAAATGAAAGATATAACGTGTTTGAAAGACGGTTTTCAGGATGCCCATTTAGTACAACTTCAGGGACCTTCTCTGCTATTTTATCATGAAGCCTGTCACGCAGGGCAATAACACGGGCCGTGTAATTTTCCAGGTGCTTTCCTGCAAGTTCACAGGCTGCGCCCAGCCCCACGCTCATAATTACATTTTCAGTGCCTGCCCTGCGGCCTTTTTCCTGGCCCCCGCCATGAATCAGTGGAACGATCTCAATTCCATTGCGGATATAGAGAGCGCCTATCCCTTTAGGTGCATATAATTTGTGACCGGCAATGGTTAAAAAATCGACGCACAGATCATTTACATCGGTTTTAAT
The DNA here is from genome assembly GCA_014381545.1 of Candidatus Desulfaltia bathyphila. Taxonomy (GTDB): domain Bacteria; phylum Desulfobacterota; class Desulfobacteria; order Desulfobacterales; family ETH-SRB1; genus Desulfaltia; species Desulfaltia bathyphila. The sequence continues at coordinate 22,209 of JACNLL010000044.1, read as the reverse complement.
CTTGCCGACAGATTGAGCCGCATCTGTATGGAACAAAATTCCGTGTTCCCTGGAAATGCGACCAATTTCCTGAATCGGCTGTATGGTGCCTGTTTCATTGTTTGCATGCATAACAGATATTAATACAGTATCTTTCTTTATAGCATTTTTAACCTCATCAGGGTCTATTAAGCCGTATTTATCTACAGGAAGAAAGGTTACATCCCAGCCGTTTTCCATGAGAAAGATGGCAGGATTGAATATGGCCGGGTGCTCGATCTTTGTTGTAATAATATGACGGCCTTTATCACGCAGGCTCAAAGCCACCCCTTTTAATACCATATTGTTTGATTCGCTGCCGCCGCTGGTAAAAATAATTTCGCCGGCTTTACTTCCAAGAAGTTCGGCCACCCGGCCACGCGCCTTTTCCAGGGCTTTTTTTGCCCTTATCCCCAGAGAATATGAGCTGCTGGGATTCCCAAATTCTTCCCTGATAAACGGCGTCATGGCCGCTGCAACATCCGAATCTATCGGGGTTGTAGCATTATAATCCAGATAGATCATATGGTTGCTCCTTAAAAATTGATAGCTTCCTAAAAAGTCTAATTTATCAGGTTCCAAATTTCACAGGCAGGATGTCAGTGTTGAAAAAAACATAATATTATAAATTTAACTTACAACTATTCTCCCCTTCGGCACGGACAAAACTTCTCCAATAACAGCGCAGTTACTTACCTTTTTTTTCTTTAATTCATTTAGCAGATCATTTGCGCTTTCTTTTTCTACACAAATCAGCAATCCCCCGGAGGTCTGTGGATCATATAGAATATCCAGAACAGCCTGTTTTACAGAAGGAGAAATATCGACCATACCTTCACGGAACTCCTTGTTTTTGTAAGCTCCGGCAGGCACAAGTCCCATTGCCGCATAATCAAAGGCTTCAGGAATTATCGGTATCTTCTCAGACCAGAGGCCGATTCCGAATTCGGAGTCTACAACCATTTCAGCAACATGACCTATCAGGCCAAAACCGGTAATATCGGTGCAGGCGTGAACAGGGAACCCTTCCATTACTTGAGCTGCATCCCGGTTAAGTGTAGCCATAAGATGTGTAACAAAGTCTATGGCTTGCCCGGAAGCAAGCCCCCCTTTAATAGCTGTGTTAATAATACCGGTGCCAAGCGGCTTGGTAAGTATTAAACGATCTCCAATTGTTAGATTTTTCTTTGTGAGGATACGATCAGGATGGACAAAACCGGTGACGGACAAACCGTATTTTAACTCTTTGTCCTCAACGCTGTGTCCTCCTATCAGAACTACATCCGCCTCCTTCATCTTGTCCAGGCCGCCCTGTATGATTTTACGGAGGATGGACATATCCATCTCTTTTATCGGAAACGCGACAATATTCATAGCCGTTTTGGGAACTCCTCCCATAGCATAGACATCGCTTAAGGCATTGGCGGCGGCAATCTGTCCAAACCAGTATGGATCATCTACAATCGGGGTGAAAAAATCAACGGTCTGGATAATGGCAATATCATCCGTGATTTTATAAACTCCTGCGTCGTCCACACTATCCATACCTACGATAAGATTTGGATCAGTCGGAAATTCCATCCCGCAAAGCGCCCTCTCCAGGTCCCCTGGAGGCAATTTCGAAGCTCAGCCAGAACCTGTAACAGTCTGCGTAAGACGAAGCTCTTTTTTTTCCGCCATAATTTACTTCCTTATTCGATATCGTCTGTCATATTATTCTCTTCAGGCGCTGCCATCATCTTCGAGTTTGTGTGCAGATATCCATCTTTCAGCGTTAATACATGATCCGAAATCCTTCTTGTCAGATCAGCATAATGTGAGACAACAACGAGAGTACACTTTTTCTTTAGATCGACCAGCAGACGGGTAATTTTTAAGGCCGCTTCCATATCGAGCGATGATGTGGGCTCATCAAGCAAAAGCACCTCGGGCCGCATAATCATAGCCCTGGCGATGCACAGCCTTTGCTGCTGCCCGCCGGAGAGTTCAAGTGCAGAATCATTCAATCTGTCTTTTACTTCATCCCATAAAAAGGCATCTTTCAATGCCTCTTTCACCCGCTCCTCAATAATTATTTTATCCTTAACATTGGAGAGTTTTAACGGGAAAGCAACATTTTTATAGATACTCATGGGCAGAGGATTCGGGACCTGAAATACCATCCCTACTCGTTTCCTTAGAACGGTAATAGGCAATTTGTGAATGTCGACATACCTGCCATTTAGCTTCATCTCCACCCTGCCTTTAACTCTGCAATCCGGGATGGACTCATAAAGGCGGTTTAAAACCATCAACAGCGTTGTCTTGCCCACTCCGGAAGGGCCGATAATAGTGGTAATCGCCCTTTCCTCCAGCTCTCCGTTAATCTCCTTCAGGACCATCCTTTTTTTATAATAAAATTTAAACCCATCTATCCTGATCTTTGATTCTTTCACGGCTGCAGCTCTTCTATGTACGGGTGGCAAATCTGATTTCCGCCTTCCTTTTTAATATATTTGCGAGGGTGAAAAAAACAGCGCAGACAGCAAGCAGAATTATACATGCCCCAAACCCTTTCATCAACTCCTCCTGCGAATTGTAATCCGAAGAAATATAAAAAATATAAAAAGGGAGCGCCTCATATTTGGCAAGCAGGGAGTGAGGAATACCGGCCATGGCCACAACTCCTGTTAACATAATAACCGCTGTATCCTCTGCGCATCTTCCTATTGCAAGAATAATCCCGCTGATAATACGAGAAAGATTGTATGGAATCAATATAAATAAAATGTTTTGCAGCCTGGAAGCGCCAAGAGCGAGTCCCGTTGTTTTGACAGAAAAGGGTAAATTAACAAGGGCTTGTTCTGTGGTTCTGATGATATAAGGAAGGACAAGGCAGGCCAGCGCCATGCTCGATATAAGAAAACAGGGATAAATATGCTCTGACAGGTGCCTGTGGAGAAAAATCGAAAGGGTAAATCCAAAAAGGCCAACAAGGATGGAAGGAATCCCTGCCAGCAAATCAAGCATAAAACTGAAAAAAGGTTTCCACCTCAGGTTGCAGTATTCCGCAAGATAGATACCGCTGGCAACTCCTATAGGGATTGCCCAGACAATGGAGGCGGTAATCAGTAAAATAGTTCCAATTATTGCAGGGAAGAGGCCATCAAGCACATCTTTTCTAAATAAAAGAGCGTCCAGGGGCCTTGTTTCGCCGAATATCAGAAAGGAATTCAAAGATGAAACACCTTTGAATAGTAAAAAAATCAGAAGAACTCCTATGGCGCCGATAAGAATGATTCCGGATATCCAGGCAAAAAACGTAATTGAATATTGAATGAAACGATTCATCTCTTCCCCAGAATTTTAAAATACCCCAGCGACCTCATTATAAGGACAATTAAGGTTGTAAAGGTAAATAGTATCAGGCCGCAGAGAAATATCGATTTAAACTCCGGACTTTCATAGTCGCTTGCAATAATAAGAGCTATGTGTGATGTCAATGTCCTGGCCGCATCATCTAATCCCGTTGGAATCTGGAGTGCATTGCCTGCAATCATAAGAGCTATTAAAGTATCTCCCACAGCCCTTCCCGCTGCCAGAACCAATCCTGAGATTATCCCTTTCCACGCATAAGGGATGATTACGTAAACCAGCTTTTGCGCCGGCGTGGCGCCAAGTGAATCTGCTGCATCGATATAGCTTCTGGGCACGGAATTGAAGGCGTCGGATAAAAACAGCACAATAGTGGGAAGTATAAGAAGGGCCAGCATGATAGAAGCGCTCAATACACACATTCCTGTTCCCTTTTCAAAAATTTCCCTGATAAACGGCACAAGAAGAAATATTGCCACAAATCCATAAATGACGGTTGGGATGCCCGTCATGAACTCCACAACTTTTCTTAAGAACCGGCCAGAACTCCCCTTGGAAAAAACGCTGATGAGAGCGCTACACCCTATTCCAAAAGGTGTGGCGATAAAAAGGGCTAAAGAAGCAATAATCCCGGTTCCAGCCATCATCGGGAGTATGCCGAATTTGCCTTCATAAGGGTTCCACCCCAGAGTGAAAAATGCGGCTATATCACCTCCTTTGAAGATCGGAAAACTGAAAAATATCATGAAGGAAAGTATAAGAATGGTAATGGAGGCACTAAGTATGGCGCTGAAAAGAAAACCCTTTTCAGCGCACTTTTCAATAAAAGGTTTCATTATTTGACAGCAATATATCCATTTTCTGCCACGATTTTTTGACCTTCTTTGCTCATGATGTAATCTATAAACAACCTGGCTAATCCGACAGGTTCTCCTTTTGTATTCATATAGAGTCCTCTCGCTATCTTGTAATCTCCCTTTCTAACCTTTTCAAGGGTAGGTGCAATACCGTCTAAAGAGACAGAAGACACCGTATCGTCCAGGAAGCCTATTGAGATGTAACCAATCCCGTAAGGGTCAACGTTGATGGCCGATTTCATGGCGCCGTGGGATTTTACAAAGTTGGCCGATTTTGTGATTTCACCTTTGTTTAATGCCTTCTTCCAGAATACCTTTCTGGTGCCGCTTGAAGCATCACGTGTATATACATTAATGCCCCTGTCTTTAAATCCCAGCGCCTTCCAGTTATTTATTTTTCCGGAAAAGATATCAATGATCTGACTTTTTTTCATTTTAACTATCGGATTTCTCGGATTTACAACCACAGCAATTCCGTCTATTGCGAATTTATGCATCTTCAGACCATATCTTTGTATTTCATCATCTGTCGCCATCCTCCCGGAATTCCCTATATCTACAAGCCCTTCACCCACCTGCTTGATACCTACACCAGAACCGCCTCCGGCGATGGTAATCTTGACGTCACGGTTTAAGGCCATAATTCTTTTTGCAGCCTCTTTCATTACAGGTATGTGGGCCGTTCCTCCCGAAATCCTGAGAGTCCCTTTAACACCATCAAACCGATCCAGATCCCCTGCGACAGCAAAGCTAAAACTGTTCCCCAGCAGTAAAAGGACTGCAATGCCGATTAATAATGCCTTTTGTTTAAATTCCATAGTTATTCCTCCTTAATTAATATAATGAAAAAAAGTCTCTATAGGGGTTCTTAATAAAGAAAGTTTCACATAAACTTCAAAGCTGATACGAAGGGCTTTTATGAGCGCAGCGTCGCAGTTAGACGCATATGGTTTGTAATGAGGTCAAGCGCAAACAATATATCGGTTACCACAATGTCTGCAGACAAAACAGCAGAGGCAGCCGCTCCCTCATCCTGGACAACCGCTATGCCAAGAGCCGCCTTTTTTAGCATCATTACGTCGTTGCGACCGTTTCCGATGCATACCGCCCTGTCCGCCAGTCTATCTATATATTCCATTTTCCCTTTATCCTGAGCCTCAACCGGCAAGACGTGTATCTTACATGGAATATCTGAGAGCTTTTTCTTGACCCCTCCAAATGTATCTGCTGTCAGGACGTGGATTTCGACGTGCCGCGCAAGGGCTATTAAACGTTCTTTCACCCCCTGAACAGGTTGGCCGTCAACAGCTATCGTGCCGTTATAATCCAAAACCAGGTGCTCGAGCCGCAATATGCCAAAGCCCGGTATATCTATTTCGATCATGATGAGCGCACCTCAAAATGTTTTATACAGTAAATCGTAAAAGATAATTTACACTATATATTAATCACCTTGTCGGCTAACTGCATGGCTGTAACTATGTCCAGCATATTAGTTGTCTCTCCCACCTGCTTTTTATCAAGTAGATTGAAATGGGTAAGGCAGGTCCCACAGACCATGATATGAAGCCCGTCCTTTTCGTAGTCTTTCAGGACAGGCGAGCCCCCTAACATCGATCTCTTTCATTTTTTCTCCTGTAAAATTTCCTCCAGCGCTCCGGGTATGTGGCGTATTATCTCTATCACCTGGGTTGCCGGCGTTGGCCGGGCATAATACCCGGCTAATCGATTCGCCTTTGCAGCAATAATTGCGGCTTTGCTGATATCCATTCCGGCCCCGGCCAGTGCAGAGGCTATGCCGGTAAGAGTATCACCGGTTCCTCCTATAGCCTCCATGGCATTTTCCATATAACCGTTGACAGTCGCCTGAATTCCCTGCCGGTTAGCCAGGTAATCTTTTTCTCCCTTGACCAGAAGTGATAGCGAGGCATTATTGTGCTCATACGCACGTGTAATCAGATCCGGCACCCGGTTTTCCTCATGGAGTATAAAACCTCTGGTGTAGAATGGATGGGGCGCTGTTTCATCAGCTAAAAAGGCCAGTTCCCCTATATCAGAGGTAAAAAGATCATACTCTTGAGACTGTCCGCTCATCTTGGCCGCATACATAAACCCGGCATCAGCAATCAAGACAGGACGCTTTGCCATTTTTTCCACAGCAAACAGCACCCTGTTATGCCAGTCCACGTCAGGTTGAAGATAGTGAAATGTTATAGCCGAGAAATTCAAATGCTCCAAATTTCTGGATAAATATTCATAAAGCCGTCTGCTGCCGTCTCCAAGGCCGATATCACCGACAAGATACCCGAAAAGTTCTGATTGCCCCAGCATTTCTCCGGTTTTGACAGCTGCTGCCAGCAACGCCGGAGTTCCCCGGTTCACATCAACCTTTTCCCCTTTAATACATATCCTGTTCCCATTCAGAGTTACCTTTCCTGCGATAAGAGGAAATTTTTGCTCAGGAATGGTTCCGACTACTGCAAGCATTGACGATTTATCTCCTCAAAGGCAAGCTCAAGAGCATAACCGCAGAGTGTGTGGCCGATTTCCCTTGGCCTGGGCGCATCTTCCAGTGACCTGCCGACCATCTCACGAGCCAGATAAGGAACATCAGGACACCCTCCGCCCGATATATTCACGATGATTTTTGTATCCTTGTCAATGGTTAACTTCATATTAGCTGCCCGAACCATAAGGTGTCGGCCAAAGTCCTTGATATGAAAAAGATTTACAGGTTTCAGCAAGGGGCTGTTGACAGGAACTATTTCTCTTGGAACAACTCCGGCCTCCTTAAGGATTCGTATAATCTTCAGTTCTTCAATAAGAGGAAATTCGATTACCAGATCGCAGCCGCTCTGAATCTCGGGCGGCGGCCCCATAACCCGGATTTCCCATCCTGATTCCTTAAGAACGCTCTCAGCACGGATTACCTCGCTGGTATGTTCAAATACTAATATACCTCTGTCCTGATCAGACTCCGGTGATTTTTTATCTTTTTTCGGTTTTAAAAATTCAAAAAATGACAATTTCTATCTCCTTTTGAATTTAGGAATTAGGGGATTTAGGAATTTAGGAATTGAAGGTATTCTACTGATTTTAATCCCTTAATCCCTTAATCCCTCAATTTTTCTTAATAGTAAGCTGATATCCTCCTTCAGTTTCCTGAACATCAGCAATTTCCCATCCCTGGCTTTGTGCAGCCCGACTCACATTTTCTTTTGATGTATCTGAATCAACCAGAACGATAATTTCCATATCGCTCCCTTTTTTAATTTCATCAAGGGTCATTAAAACCGGTTGCGGACACGAAAGCCCTCGTGCATCAACTGTTGTGCTCATTTTCTATTCCTCCTTATGCCGTCTTTTTTCTCATCGTAAATCCGATAAACAAACAGACAAGTATCCCGATAATCACAGCGGCAATGCCGTGAGGCCCGACACCTTTCGGCGAACTGGCCAGAGCGAAATTGTGAGAAAAGGCCGCTCCGACAATCATCCCGATAACAAAAACCGCTGCATCGCCGTCACCCTCTCCAGCAAGGAATAGCTGACGTCCGGGGCATCCTCCGGCCAGTGCAAATGCAAGACCGGCAAGGACCATTCCGCCAAAGTTCCAGACTTGCATGGTATGGGCTACTGCCTGTTTGGCAAATCCCGGATGGAATTGGTCTAATATGATATTTACGATAAAAGCGGTAACCACAAGGGCAATAACTCCTGAAAGAAGATGGGTCTGCTTAAAGAGAATCAGATCGCGCAAAGCTCCCATGGTGCAAAAACGGCTTCTCTGCGCTAAAAATCCTATTGCGAGTCCGGCCGCCAGAGAGATAATCAGGGAAGCATGCATAGCGCCGGGGCCTTTGAGACTGTAAAACAGGATCCCGCTCTTAGCCTCTCCCTTAATTTGCGGGAAGATGAGCATTAGCCCTAAAAAACCGAGCATGATCAGGGGTAATAGCCATCCCACCGAGGTGTGTGTCTTTTCAGTACGCCCCAGGTTATATCCGCCTTTGAGAAAGAGGGTGCCTATCCAGACACCGCCGGCCAGACCAAGCAGGCCGAAAATGGCATTTCCATCACCAGCGGCTAATCGCAGCAGGGCTCTCCATGGACACCCTAAAAAAACCAGCGCTCCAATCATGGCAAAAACACCAAGGACAAATCTTGCGATAGGCGCAGAACCGGCCCTTGCCCGAAACTCCTTGAAAATATATGCAGCGATCAAAGAGCCCAGGACAAACCCGATAATTTCGGGCCGCATGTACTGGACCACGGCCGCCCGATGAATCCCGATTGCTCCTGCGATGTCTCTCTCAAAGCAGGCCACGCAAATACCCATGTTGCCTGGGTTGCCCAGCTTTTGTAAAAGAGCGGCAAGCACACCGATAAGCCCTCCTACTCCAATAATCCCCCAACGCGTTGCAAAAATATTTTTTAACTTCATCGATCAAACTCCTCCTTTCTTTGATTTAGCCACTAAATATGAAAAATATGGGAATTGCTCCGATTTGTCAAACTGGATATTCCGATAATAGGATGGGTTTTTCATAGAAAAAAGCGATTAGATTCCTTGAATAGCATCTTTTTTCTCTAAGGGATTCGACTGACAATCGAAAATAACTTGGCCTCAACCTGTTTTTTGTATCAATAACTTGACTTTGCCTAAAAATAGTTTATTATTATATAAATTGACAGTAGACCATTACAAAACGTTCAAAATATTTTGCAATAATGGTCTCGATAGATGCACGTGTTTGTTTAACGGGCAGGTTTCGTTCCGAAGGAAATATCCATTTGTCAGAAGTGGCGACCTGAAGTTTGGAACCATGAAAATTTTTTGAAAGGAGAGTGTCACTATGGCTAATGGAATTGTAAAATGGTTTAGCGAAAAAAAGGGTTACGGTTTTATTGAACAAGAAGAAGGCCCTGATGTATTTGTTCATCATTCAGGGATCAATGGAGACGGTTTCAAAACTCTTCATGATGGTGATCGTGTTACTTTTGACATAGAACAGGGTCAAAAAGGTCCTGCTGCAGTAAATGTAACAGTAGTTTAGACCATTATTTCAAACAGAAAAGGGCGCTCCATTATAATGGAGCGCCCTTTCTTATTAGGTTTTTCTGCAAAACAGGGCACTTCAAGTTAAGGCGCCCTGTTTTTTTACATAACAAACGTGTTAGTCGATTGGATAGCCTGCTTTTATCCAGGCCTTCCAACCACCGGCCATGTTTTTGACGTTGTATCCCATTTGACCCAGAGTAGAAGTAGCCAGACTGCCCCGACCCCCTGATTTGCAATATACAATAATATTAGCATGCTTATCAGGCACTTTTTTGGCAATCTTGAACTCCAACAGACCCCTTGCAAGATGCATGGCTCCGGGGATATGACCCATCTTAAATTCTTTGCTGGTCCGGACGTCTAAAAAGATATATCCGCCTTTGTCTAATAAAGCCTTGGCATCAGAAACCGACACCTCGACGATATTCTGTTTGGCCTCGGTCACCAGATCCTTGGCTGTCATGTCCTTGGCAATAGCTGTTGGAGCAATCAGAGCCAAAGTAAGAACAAAAGCTAACACAGATACAAATAAAACGCGCTTTTTCATGTTGTTTCCTCCTTTAACACTTTAAAGGTTAAATAATTTTATGAAAGTTATTGCTGAACTCATAAAAAGTCCGATATACCACTTAACCCTCATTCCCGCGTCTGGATTCCCGCCTACGCGGGAATGACAGACTTTTTACGAATGCATCGGTTATTTATTCTGCCTCTTTTGGGGAATTAGATCGGTCGGCACTATAACGTTTTTGTTTGCCTTCAAATATTTCCTTTTTACATCCTTCTTCAGCAAAAACAGTTCCTTATTTCCATGACAGGCATTACATGTTTTGTTTTGGGCAGTCTGCCGCCTGATATTATGCGGTGTAGCCAGTTTCCAGTTAGGAAGCCTGTCAAAATTGGTCAAACCATTTTTTACAAACAACTTAAAGGTATCCTGATCTACCGGGATATGACGGAGTGTCACAAACTTCTCAGGCCTGTCCTTTGACTTCAAAGGATTAAGACCAATTTTAAAGTCAATTGATGAGCTTTTAGTTCCTGATCCTATATGGCAGGTACTGCAGTTAAGATATGACTGGGAGTGACAGACCCGGCAACTCACCTGATCTTTGTGTATCCAGTGGTTTTTAGCATTTTCAGATTTTGCCTCATAGATCGAGTTATGGCAGTCCAAACATTTAGGGCCGTTTTTCACCTCGTAACGGTTAGCATAATCCTTGCCGTCCCCGTGCATCTCATCCGCCTTGTGGCACTTGGTGCATTTAAAGTATTTCTCTTTATGAATATCAGGTGGTATTCCCTTATTCTTGCCAAGAAATTCATTTCCGACACGGCTGCTGTGACATACAGTGCAAACCTGATCCATTGGCGGCCTTTTCTGGAAAAGGTGCCCTTCCATGAGCCCGCCTTCAGCAGGTTCAGGGCGGCTTATATGGCACTGGCCGCAACTGCTGTGGCACTCCTTGCAATGACCCTCTCTGGCTGCATCTACCTTTTTACACACAGACTTGTCCGGATTGGCCCTCATGTCTATCATTTTCTTTTTAGGAGCAAGGCTTATGTGAAGATTGGTCTGATAATTTTCTGCAATCTCCTCATGGCATGATCCGCAGACTTCGGAAGGATCAGGATAGGACGGATCCTTGACAAGGCCTTCATGGGCTTTCTTCCAGTCAGGTTCGTTTGGATCGCCGCCGTGGCATTCTTCACAGCCGATTTCCCCATGATTTTCATCTTCGGCTATTTCGCTGTCAATAAAAATCTTTTCGTGCGGCGCCAACGGCGCCAAGTCTACAGATCCTCACCCTCCCCCTTCGGCTTCGGTTGAGGCCCCTGGTTTGCCTTTGTTGGCTTCAGCAATCTCTCTCGTGATCCTTATCAGTTCCTTTGCGCTTGTATGGCAGGTAAAACAATAACTTTCTTGCTCGGCAGACCACGCTTTTTGGCTGTCAAAAGACAAAAACAAGGAAACAGCAAAGACTAACCCTACACTAACTGCAAATTTAATGACTTTCATGGTTTTGCTCCTTTAATGATTAACATTGAATCCAGGCATAAGAAACCTGGGCTCATTTAGCCTTTCAGATAAATATGCAGACACGACCTGATCTACTTCTCCTGCGATACCGCTTATCAGACAGATATTTATACCCCGCAACATGTTTTGAAGCATATCACTTATCCCGCCGCATATGATGGTCTTCACTTTTGACTTTTGTAAAACAGCCATGCGTTTAGTTAGTGATAATTTATCGAGATAGATCTCACTTCTCTCTATTTCCTGATTATGCTCAATATCAATGAGCAGGACCCGAGTACATGAATCAAAGACAGGTGAAACCCTTGATCTAAATATGGGTATAGCAACTCTAACCATATTAAATTTTAGCTTTCTCCTTTTTGAAGCTCCCCGCCGCAAGCAGCGGGGAATCTTCGACCGTAAGGAAGTTTGCTATTTTTGGATTCGCTCGCTTTCGCGGTTCAAAGGTCTCGCTACCTGACGATTGGGCTCGGCAAAAAACGAGAAGGTTTTTTCTATAAATTTTAGCAATATTTATACCAAAACCATGCTATATAATTTCAACACATATAACCACTTGAAAAACAAATGGATAATAGCAACAAAAAGGTTCAACCCATGAACATGTACATGGAATTTGGAAACAATGTGTATCTTTTTGCCCTTAGACAGCGGGAACAATATGCCCCCCATGGCTAAATAGATGATTGACATGAGCTCCTTGTTTTTGCTAAAAAAATATAGTAGCCGCTCACGGCTTGAAACTTGAAATTGGAAAGTAGAAATTTGGGAGAGATTAAAATATATATAACCATTTACCGGTTCAAGGTTCAGAGGCTCAATGAAACTTCCTAAAAGACAAATTCGAGAACACTATCAAATTATCCTGGACAGTATTGCGGACGGGGTTTTTACTGTTAATCTGGATTTGTGTGTTACATCATTTAACAGGTCGGCAGAAGAAATAACAGGGATCCCGAGGAAAGATGCGATCGGACGGCAATGCTTCGAAGTTCTGAGGGCCAGTGTGTGTGAAACAGACTGCCTTATGCGCCAGACTATCAAAAAAGAAAGCCCTATTGTAAACAAGCCTGTCTTTATTCTCCGCGCCGATAATAAACGCATTCCCATTAGTGTGACTACAGCCCTGCTGAAGGATTCAAAAGGCGAAATTATCGGAGGGGTTGAGACCTTCAGAGACCTGACGGTGGTCGATAAACTCAGGAAAGCGCTTCGCAAACAGCATTCTTTTGATGATATCGTAAGCAAGAATGGGAAGATGATCGAACTCTTTTCGATTTTACCGCAAATAGCCGAAAGCAACAGCACCGTACTGATTACGGGGGCATCCGGCACAGGAAAAGAGCTTTTTGCCGGGGCCATTCATAACAATAGTCTGAAAAAGAAAGGGCCTTTTATAATCGTCAATTGCGGCGCTCTGCCCGAGACCCTTTGTGAATCAGAACTATTCGGCTACAAAGCCGGGGCATTTACGGATGCCAGGAAAGATAAACCCGGCCGATTTGCGCTGGCCCAGGATGGGACGATTTTTTTAGACGAAATCGGCGATATTTCACAGGCCGTGCAAGTCCGCCTTCTCCGTGTTCTGGAGGAAAAAACCTATGAACCTTTAGGCTCCACCAAAACGATCAGAACCAATGCCAGGGTGATTACTGCAACCCATCGAAACCTGGAAAAGTTGGTTGAGGAAGGCAAATTCAGGGAAGACTTGTATTTTCGTATTAACATCATAAAATTATCGCTGCCGGCCCTTTCAGGTAAAAAGGAAGATATTCCCCTTCTGGTGGATCATTTTATAGACCGATTTAACCATTTAACCGGAAGGAAGATCGTAGGACTATCCCAAAGGGCGATGGCCGCACTAATGCTCTATGACTGGCCGGGGAATATACGCGAGCTTGAAAATGCCATAGAACACGCCTTTGTATTTTGTCGGGATGATCTGATCCGCTTGCACTACCTGCCTGACCATATTATCCCTAAAGACGGTTTCATGCTTGACTCAACGGCCTTGACCCTCAGGGAGGTCGAAAAATACACAATCCAGCAGGCCCTTCAGAGAAACCAATGGAAAAAAATGGCAACAGCCCGTGAATTGGGCATTGACAAGAACACCTTGCGCCGCAAGATCAACCGGCTCGGGATTATTGTGCCACATTAATTTTGATTTCCAGGTGATCTTCTAAAATATCCTGGCAGAAATCGAATAAAAAAAGGATGTTTTGCAGTTAAAAGAGTTATGTGTTAATTTAAACAAAAGAGGGCATTATGAGATATCTCAGGATTCTGATGGTTGAGGATAATCCCGATCATGCTGAACTGACCACAAGGGTATTATTGCAGGAAGAAAATATAAACGAGGTTGTGCTTGTGGAAACGGGACAGGATTGTATGGAGAAACTTGCCGATGGCCATAGGTTCGGTTTAATCCTGCTGGACTATGGCCTCCCGGGAATTGACGGCCTTTCGACCCTGAGGAAAATCAACAAAAGCGGTTACGATATACCGGTTGTCATGGTAACGGGTCAAGGGAACGAGAGGATCGCCGCCGAAGCGATAAAAACCGGAGCATATGACTATGTCGTTAAATCAAGCGACTATCTCTCAGTACTGCCCGCAGTGGTAATAAAAGCTCTGAAACATCACAGGATAAAGAAAGAAAATGTGCGATTAAGGGAAAATATTGAGCAAAACTACCTCGACGCTCTTGCGGTTCTGATCTCTGTGATTGAGGCAAAAGATCCTTATACCCACGGTCATTCCGAAACGGTATCAAGGTATGCTTTTGCCACAGCAAAAGAGATGAAATTATCTTCCAGAGAGGTGGAACGCATCCGGGCGGCAGGACTGCTTCACGATATAGGAAAAATCGCGATAAACAGAAAAATTCTTCTCAAAAACGGTTCTCTGACCAACAAAGAAAGAAAAATTATTCAGACTCATTGCGACTCTGGAGTAAAAATACTCAGGCCCGCGGCATTTCTCGAAGAGCTTTTGCCCATTGTCCATCAGCACCACGAGCACTTTGACGGGAAAGGTTATCCACAGGGACTGAAAGGCAATGAGATCGACCTGGGCGCCCGGATTTTAGCCGTGGCCGATTCCTTTGAAGCGATGACAAGCGCCCGTTCCTACCGTCCGGCCATGTCTTTTGAAAAGGCTGTAGATAAGATCAAAAAGCATGCCGGCACGCAGTTTGACCCTGAGGTGGTGAAGGCGTTTTTGCGCACAGTAAAGGGATTGGGGATCGGGGATCAAAAATGAAGAGAACAGCAATAATCTGCATTGTCGCCCTGCTGCTGACAGCCGCGGGAGCGCTGTTTATTTACAAAGAGCATCTTCTGGTTAAGGTCGATATAGAGGCGAGATTCAACGAACGTCAGTTAATCCTGACAAAACTGATAAGCCGTAAAACGGAACTGGCTGTGGACAACGTTGGACACAGGATGGCGATAGCCTCACAGATAGCTTCAATAATAAACGGAGATGAAAAATGTCCGGCCAGCCTTGAAAAGCTTTACGTTGATCTGAAGGAAAAAAACGTAACACTCCTCTTCCGTCTGGATAAGAGGGGAATAGCCACGCATTGTCTTCCGGCAGATAAGCTAAAAGGCGCGATAGGGAAAGATTTCAGCTTCAGGCCTTACTTCAGGGAGATCAAAAGAACGGGCAAACCATATATATCAAGAACACTCCTTGCCGGTGGCGAAAAATACGTGGACGTTGAAGGCCGCTTCAAAACGATTTTTATCGTTGTTCCCCTTTATGATAACGGTAAATTCGCCGGTGTGCTGGGCGCAAGCATCGATTTTGTCTCCATTCTTAAGGAGAGCATACGTGTCGAGATGACGGAAACAG
Source organism: Candidatus Desulfaltia bathyphila (assembly GCA_014381545.1). GTDB lineage: Bacteria > Desulfobacterota > Desulfobacteria > Desulfobacterales > ETH-SRB1 > Desulfaltia > Desulfaltia bathyphila. The sequence goes on along the minus strand of JACNLL010000044.1, from coordinate 7,016 downwards.
GAAGGACGGGCTACTGCTGGGCAATAGATGACAGGGCGATATTTGTCGTACACCCAATAAAGGAGTTTATAGGCCGGAATGCCTTTATCGCCAGGAAAGAGCGGGCTCCCGACATCTCTCTTGAAAGTATAGACAGGATCATGCGGGAAAAGATGATGAAGGGGGAGTCAGGGACTGACACATACACCAGCGGATGGCATAGCGGCCAAAAGGGAGAAATCAAAAAGCTCATAGCCTATGCCCCGGTTTACCTTGGAGCCAGGCAATATTCGGTTGCTCTGACGACTCCCGCAGCGGAAGTCACGCTCATGAGCAGGAAGAATTTCGAAAATACCCTGCTTACTATGGCGCTTATCATAGCGACAATGCTTTCCGGCCTCCTGTACATCCTGAGCCTTGACCGGCGGAGGATTAAGGCGCTGAAGAAAGAAACCGAACTGGCAAAGGAGATAAAAGAATCAAGGGATTATCTTCAGAATCTTCTGGAGACCGCCAATGATCTCATCTATACCGTCGATATAGATGGCCGTTTCACCTATCTTAATCCCAGGATCAAGGATTATGGATACACTCCCGGCGAACTCCTGGGAAAGCGCTTCCTGACCATCCTGACCGAAAAGCATCGCGGAAAAAGATTTGAAAAATCCATCGGTGAAAAGGTCCGGCAAACTTACAATGTGGAAGTCAGGAAAAAAGAGGGCGCTGTTAGAATTTGCCGTGTCAGCACCTCTCCTTTGACGAATCAGGAAGGCAACGTCATCGGCCTTTTTGCCACGGTCAGGGATAGAACTGAGCACGAACATGCAAAGGCGGAAGCCATACACCTCAAGGAGTACAGCGAAAAGATCGTGGCCAGCATCCCCTCCTCGCTTTTGGTGCTGGATAAAGATCTGAACATAAAATCGGTCAACAGAACCTATAATGAGATAAGGTCCGCAGAAAGCAAAAAGAGCGACAATGTGGTTGGGAAAAATATTAAAGAGATATTTCCCGCCGATCTTCTGAAAAAAGAGGGGTTCCTCAAAACCCTTAATGAGGTGATGGAAACCGGAGAGACTCGCCGGCTCTACGGGGTAAAACACACATCCTCGGATCACCCGGAGAAGATCCTGAACATCGCTGCAAGTGGTATCCGCCGTGCAGAAGCAGAAGAAGAAGAAGAAGAAGAAGATATCATCCTGGTTATTCAGGATGTCACCGAAAGGGCAAGGCTGACAGAGGAGCTACGGGAAAAAAACAAGGAGCTGGAGAGCTTTGCCTATACCATATCCCATGACCTGAGGTCGCCTATCGTCTCTATTCAGGGTTTCTCTTCAATCCTTCTTTCCGACTTTCAGGATAAACTGGATGACACGGGAAAAAGGTGTCTAACGCGCATCCAGGCCAATGTCAGGCAGATGGAGATTCTCATCGACGATCTCCTTGAGTTTTCGAAGATCGGCAGGATTGCCGGCGCTTTTGAGGACATCCCTTCCACGGAGATAATCATAGACGTCCTGGATGTTCTTAGCACACAGTTGAAAAAAAGGGGCATAAAGGTGAATGTGCAAAGCAGCCTTCCCGTTATTCATTGTGAAAGGATCAGGATATATCAGGTTTTCGAGAATCTGATCCTGAACAGCATCAAATATATGGGAAATACTGAAAGTCCGGTGATTGAGGTCGGGTGCAAAAAGACGGACAGCTTCCACGAATTTTACGTGAAAGACAACGGCATCGGCATCGATCCGAAGTATCATCAAAGGATATTTAAGATATTCCAGAGGCTGAAGGAGGTGGACACAAAGGGGACGGGAATTGGCCTCGCCATTGTGGAAAGGATCGCTGAGATTCATGGCGGTTCGGTCCGGGTGGAATCGGAAAAAGGCAAAGGAGCGACTTTCTATTTTACGGTGCCTGAGAAGGAGCCGGGGATCAGGGATCGAAAATGAACATCGAACACCCGCCGTGCCCGCGCCCGTCGCGGCAGGTCGAACGTCCAACCCGCCGTGCTCGCGCCCGTCGCGGCAGGCATCGAACGTTGAATGGGAAAAAAAACGTTTACAAAATAACTTAGCGCTTATGACCACTGAACCCTGAACCCTGAAGCCTGTTACGGATAAATATGACAAAAACCAGGCTGAGCTTATCGGTAAAATCATACTGGCCAAATTCCTGAGTCTCTCCCCCGTGGGATTTGAAAAGTTTATAGATGAAACAGGAAGAGATCCGCTTTTCAATGCCCTGTCTGAAAAAGGCGCTGTAGTCGTCAGGCAGCTCGCGGGAGCCGGAGCAGCCGCGTCCTGTGACGGAATGAGCCGAGACGCTGTCGGAATTATCGGATGCGCTCCAAATTTTGCTATCCGCTACCGCCACCCCGGTTTTGGGAAGGAGTATCTGTTCAACGGCGATCCCCGCCTTCTTGAGAAAGAAGGTGGTGAATCCCTGATGCGGAAGTTGAGGCTCATAACCACCAGGAACCGGATCACCCATAGGGTTTTGAACTCCATTTTTATGCGTCAGAGGGATTATTTTCATTCGGGAAGCCCCATTGATTTGAAACCCCTGAGCCGGGCGGAGCTTGCCCTGACAATAAGGGCTGGCAATGGGGCGGATCCCGTGATTGACGCCAGCAGGATATCGAGGTTCATTGACGGCAAGACCGTTGTCGTCCCTTCCGGCGGGGAAAAATCTCTCAGGTTCTTTTTTCCCACCGGCCGCGACATTCACAGGCGCGCCATAAGCGCGCTGATGAATGAGGAGAGGAAAGAGCTTGCCGCGGGGAAATTAAAGAGGCCGTTTAACGATAAAGAAATAAGGAACAGGCTGAAAGAAAGACACGGCCTTGCCATTACCCGGAGGCAGGCGGGATTCTGCCGCAAGGAGCTGGGCATTCCCAATCTTTACCGGAGGGGCAGAGGCGGCGATTATTCCTGTGAGCGGGGCAGATTCTCCGCGGCCTGCCGTCTCGATACGGATTCGGTAAAAAGAAACATCCCTTCAGCGCCCGGGGTTTACGAACTCAGCCTTGCGAGTGCTCAGATTGAATATCCCAACGGCGCGGACAGCGCGTTTTACATCGGCAGCACCGGAAATATCAGAAAAAGGATAAAAGAACACCTGAAGTCGTACAACAAAAACGGGGGCATAAGGGAATACCTGAAAAAATATGATTGCCTTTTCAGGTATATTGTTTTAGAAGCGGGTTGGCAGAGGGAGGAAAAGAAGTTGTATGATCTCTTTGCGGCCGATTTCGGCGCCCCTCCCCGGTGCAACAGGGCAAGCCCGGGGGGCGGCGTGGAGGCGCATCCATGAAAGTTCTGATCATTGAAGACAATCCAGATCATGCGGAGCTTGCCAGGCTGGCGCTTGAACCCCACTTTGAGGTTTGCCTGTTTGAATCGGGAAAAGGCTGTCTGCAATATCTAAAAGGCCTTGCCGGAAATGATTGGCCTGCGGCGATCCTGCTGGACTACTCACTTCCGGAAATGGACGGGCTGGCTGTATTTGAACGGATAAGGGAGAGAGGATACAACATGCCCGTAATCATGGTAACCGGCCAGGGGAATGAAAATATTGCCGTCGAAGCAATGAAGAAGGGCGCGTACGATTATGTGGTTAAATCGGGAAACTACCGGGCAGTTTTGCCACTTGTCATATATAAGGCCGTGAAGCAGTATGAAATGGAAAGGGAGAAAACGAAGCTTGCTCTCGAACTGGAAAGGCTTGTCATCACCGACGACCTGACAAGACTTTTTAATCGCAGATATTTTTATCAGAAGATAGAGGAAGAGATGATCAGGGCAAAGAGGCAGAATGGAAAGCTGTCCCTTATCCTGCTCGATCTTGATAATTTCAAGAAATATAATGATACCTTCGGCCATCTTGAAGGGGACAGGGCGCTTAAGGAAGCCGGGAGGATCATCCTTTCTTCTATCAGAGACAAGGTTGATTCCGGCTGCCGTTATGGCGGGGATGAATTTGCCATCATCCTGCCCGGCACAGACAAAAAACATGCATCTGATGTGGCCGGGCGCATCCAAAGATCGGTCAGAGAAAAGAAGATGGGCAATGTCGGCATCAGCGCAGGCTTTGTGGAATATGATCATGAAAGCAACATAAAGGATTTCATCAAAGCAGCCGATGACGCGCTGTATGAAGCTAAAAAACAGGGTAACTGTTAACCCTGACCCCTGAATGTGTAAGAATCTAAAGAAATAAAGGAGTTAATGTTAAAATGAAAGGAAAACCAGTAGATATTCTGTTAGTAGAGGACAATGAAGATCACATAGAGCTGACATTGAGAGCGCTGAAAAATAACAATGTTATAAATGAGATCCATGTCGTCAAAGACGGCCGGGAGGCGCTCGATTTTGTATACCATCAGGGCAAATATGAAGACACGGAAAAATATCCAAGGCCGGGTTTGATACTTCTCGATATCCACCTGCCCAAGGTGAACGGTCTTGAGGTGCTGGAAACGCTGAAAAAAGACCGCGATTACAAGTCTGTCCCCATTATCATGCTGACCACGTCATCCAGGATGAAGAGATGGCGAGAAGCTATGCCGGCGGGGCTAACAGCTACGTGACCAAGCCGGTGGATTTTGGTGAGTTTATGAAGAAAATCAAAGAGATGAAACTCTACTGGACCATCATCAATTCTTTACCGAAAGAATGAGGGCGTTGAGTGTATGTTTTTATTTGATAGAGGTTGATATCAAAAAATCAAGCATAGCGCGGCATATTGGAGAAACGGTTCTCCTTTTATCCATGATCAGATAAAATTTTCGCAACAGGGAAAGACCTTTTATCTTCAATACCTTAAGTATGCCGGCTTGAAGTTCGGTATCAAGCGCTCTAAAAGACAGGATGGACACGCCGAGACCTGCCTTTACAGCCTCTTTGACCGCTGTGGAAGATCCAAACCTGGCAACGACTTGAAGTGAATCAATAGTCTTTGATGCAGAGGGACCAAGATACTCTTCTATTATTTTCAGGGTCCCTGAACCGACTTCCCTTAATATAAAGGGCTCTTTAGAAAGCTCTTTAATATCTATCTCCTTCTTTTTGGCCCAGCGATGATTTCGGGGCACAGCCAAAACCAGTTCGTCGTTCCATAATGCATGATATGTAAGGTTTTCATGTGAACTTTTTGACCCGACCACGCCGAGCTCAAAATCCCCATGAAGAATGCGACGCTTAATTTCATCTGTGTCTGCAATGGTCAACACAACTGATATTGATGGGTATTTTTCATTAAAAAGCCCGATAGATTTGGGAAGGATGTATTCGCCGGGTATTGTGCTTGCGCCTATATGAACGACCCCCTTTTTAATGCCAAGAAAGTTTTCCATTTCAAGACAGGCTGTTTTTTTCATGTCCAGCAGCTCATTTGCGTGCTTATAAAGCAGTTTGCCGGCCCTGGTCGGAACAACCTGCCGGCCCAATCGGTCTAACAGTTTTGCTCCAACCATGCTTTCAAGGTTGGCAATTCTCTCGCTGACAGAGGCCTGGGCAAGAAAAACAGCTTCAGCTGCTTTTGAAAAACTCTTCAGGTCAACTACCTTGCAGAAAATTTCCAGATGGCGAAGGTCGAAATCTAGGGTCTTTTTTGTATTAACCTTTCCTGCTTTATTAAAATACATAATATCCTCCTGTATGCTGTAATAACTTCTTGTATTACATGATATTTTTTAGTAGAGTCAACTCCATTTTAATTTCGAGGAGAAATATATGAACGAAAATCAGGAAAAATTGACCGAACTTTTGCAGGATCTTGTAAAAATCAATTCCATAATAGCCACCGAATTAATCCAGCTTGTAGAAAATTCCAGCAGGCAGATACGTGGGGAGATACCCGGGTCATGCATAAAAGCACATGCAGGATTAAGAAAAGAGGTTATTGAGATTGCTGAAAAATGGCACAATGATTGTGCTTTGTTAAGGGAGCATAATCTAAAGCATGATTAGATAAGATGAATTCGTAAAAAATGAATTCGTAAATAAAGGTTGAAGCTATGTTTAATTTTCTTTTCAAAAAAGAGAATCGTGTTGAAGTATTAATTTTTGAATACATGGACACATTGAAACTTACCCAGGAAAGCTTTTTAGATGCACTTAATGCCTGCCTTGAAGACAACAAGTGTGATGATTTTGATTTTCTTATCACACAGACCCACAAGCACGAGTCAAAAGCAGACGATATCCGTGACGAGATAAACGATCTGATGTACAGCAAGGCGTTGATTCCTGATTCACGCGGGGATATAATGCGGCTTATTGAGGCAATAGATATGATCCCGCATTATTTTGAACGTGTTCTGTTTGTTATGCAAACTCAAAAAGTAAGAATACCTGAGTTCCTTGTATTAGACGTCAAGGAACTCATACGCATCAGTCTTGAATGCTGCGATCTTTTATCCAAACAGTTAGCCCTTCATTTAAAGCAAAAACTTGGCATCCGCTCCATCCTCAGTACTATTGACACAAACGAAAGCCACTGCGACCATATTGAACGGCGCATCATCACTAAGATCTTTGATTCAGATCTGGATCCGTTTATTAAACTCCAGCTAAAGGAACTAATCGTAACTATGGGGGAAATTTCAGATCAGGCCGACCGTGTATCCAAGCAGATTAATATTATCAACATGAAAAGGCGGGTATAATGTTTTCTCTTTTAGGCGGAGTTTTTTTAGGCTGGTCTCTTGGAAGCAACGATGCGTCCAATGTGTTCGGCACAGCGGTCTCTTCCAGAATGCTGAAATTCTGGACAGCGGCTGTTCTTGCGTCGGTTTTTGTCGTGACAGGGGCGATTATTGGAGGACAGCCGGGCATAGAAACTCTCAAAGGGCTGACCAGTATCAGACTTGATCAGGCCGTGATTTCTTCTGTGGCGGCTGCTGTAACCGTAACCATAATGACGGTTCTGGGGCTGCCTGTTTCAGCATCACAGGCGGTTGTCGGAGCGATAATAGGAATCGGAATACTGAATAACCAGATCAATTTAGGCGGCCTCGGGAAGGTAGTGGCATG
>JACNLL010000071.1 GCA_014381545.1 Candidatus Desulfaltia bathyphila | reverse complement strand
AGAAACCGCAAACCAAACGATCTAAAAAAAGTAAAAAGAGAAAGAAAAGTTAAAAGGTGGGCCCCAAAGCCGCCCCATTTTTTGTGAATTAAGGCTTGATAATTAAGCCACTATCTTTTTTCTTCCCAATTCTGTAAGCGTCAACAACACTAAAAATCCAGCAGGAAATTATCAATAACAGGACGGGCTTGAATATGAGACTGTCGGAAGTGGTGGATGCCTGGGTGGCTGCTTTTGAAATAGTATTCATATCAATTGCCCCACCCCCGGATTCAATTTTTTCGAGAATGGTAACAGCTTGTTGTACTGCTTTCACTATAATTACCAACAGACCGGCTGAGACTGTGAGCATCAAAGCAATACCCCGTTTATAATGTTTTAGAATAACCTGCCCAAGGCCCGGAAATACCAAACCTGATAAAAGCGCTCCTTTTAATGAGTTATTCATTCTTCAGTCTATTTACCTTATATACCCTACCCTAAGTTTTGTGTGATAGAGCATGATTTGTCCCTATCAGAGGGGTCGAGTCTACTTTTGACCATTATTAATTTTGAGCAAGGGTCAACCGTAGACTTGACCCCATTTTTTTTATATCCCCCCAAAACAATCGGCTAACGGTTAGGTCGCGCGGGGATGAAGCGGCAGCGGAATCCCCGTCAAGTGTACCTGTTTGTTCGATCTTCTATTTGTATCGCTCATTCAATACAAAGGTGTTCGCTACTGCCTTGAAGGTTGGAAGAAACTGTTTCTGCAAATCATCGAGGGTCTCTTTCTGATCGGGCATCTTGGAAACAATGAACTGAATTGAGATCATGGCGTTCTTATGGATCGTTACGAACTGAGTCATCCGCATCGTCAGGGTAATATCGAGCCTTTGCTGTGTCATGTCGCAGACAAGTATTCCGGCAGGTGATCCCTCAAGTACGATGCGCTGAGCCGATACAAACTTGCCACCGTCCGGAACCATTCCTTTAAGTTCGGAAGGTTGGAAAAACTCTTTTAACTCCTCTCTTGTTAGGACATAGCCCTTGGGCAATGGAATCGACTTCACCATCAGGTTACACATGATAGGGCCATGACCAACGCCACTTCGAAATACCTGGATGATGTTGGGTCTATTCCCTTCCCTCTTACTCCAGCTTGCAGGAACGGAAATAAAGAAATCAACCCCTTTGGCCTTTGAGTGGCCCTTCGTTCGATAGGTTTGCTTCCAGCCATCCAAAAGCTCTAGTGCCGGATTTTGAGAATAGCGGGGGTGTGCGGAAAGAAGTGCCGACCGTATCGAATCAGGTAGCTGGCCCTTTGAGCGTGCGTGAACCTCCTTGAGGAATGCCACGGCTTGGACCCGATTAATCTCCTGCTGAGAGACGAACTCAGCCATCTGATTGTTCATTTGTTCTTTGAGTTCGGGCCATTTGTCACCGAGTTGACCCGAGAGCTCCTTCTCAACGCCCTTAATACTTTCGCCAAGTGCGCTCGCATAAAATGCGAACCAAGCCTCTTTAACATCTTTTGTAAGATCAGGGAATTTCTTTTCTATTCGCTCTAGGGAAGTTTGCTGCCCGATGACAAAGCCGTAAGCTTGACTTAGCTGCTTCCAGCGAGGTTCCTTGATGTCAAAGGAGTTCGCGTGGGATTGAATGCTCAGCAAAAAAAGACTACCAGCGAGGAAAATGAGCAGAGACTTCATTGTGTGTCTCCTCCTTGTTGTAATCGAACGTATTTCTTACCTGCCGGTGTGGAGCGCAGCGGAACACCGGCCTAGCGTAGAAAGTTGTTAGGCATCTTTATTGTACTCTCTTAGAACCCTTAAAAGATCATGAACATCGCCAGCATAACTGCTGCTTGTAAAATCAAGAGGGCCAAGACCTATTGCTCGTCCTACTGTGTCACAATACTTTTGAATATTCTCAAGGAAGTTTTGAAGCTCCTCTTCTGTTGTAGCTCCAAGAACAGCTTTACTAAGCTGATGGTCTCTATCGAGATGTGCAAGCCTTTTATGACGAGCAGGAACTATCTTTTTTCCGTATTTTAATAGCGCATCAGCTGTACTGGAAATTTCATCGGATATAAGTCCTTCATTTTCTAACCTAGAATTAATAAGACCAATGGAAATATTCTCTAAAATTTTGCCTTTTCGCTTTGTTTCCGAAGGATCCATTAACTTGCATACCTGCAACATCCAGTCTCTATGCATTATTTCGGCTATATCATTAAAGAAAACTGGGGCGGTTTTATTTAAAACCTTATCTACACCAGAAAAAAACAAATCGTTGTAGGTATTGTAATCCCGCCGAATGATAATGCAATGGTCTCGAAATATGCAAAAATCGTCAATAAGTTTTTGTGATACCATAATTTTTCGCCTAACAAGTAATTGTATGATTTTCCGTTTAAATACTACACATAAAAAATGTTGCCAACAAAAAATGTAATTTTTGTATGCTCTGTCTAATCGTTTAGCACTCATCAAATATAGATAGACGGATACGGATAAACACAATGAGAAATATTCCTGCTGTCTCAAGTCATTATGCCGGATATATTATTATTCCCTGGTCATACTCGAAAAGGTGATGAACCCGTCAGGGGGAGCTGTTATTATCGGCGTGTTGGTCGTAGCCAGCCCTGGGATGTAATCAGAAACCTGGTCATATTCTAAAACTCTTGGGGGAACCGCCCAGTGCGCTTGTCCGCCTCTGGAGGGGACCCTCTTGCTTGGGTGGTGTGGGGAGGAGAGAGAAACTCCCTCTTACCCGATTCGCTGTTTCCTTTAGCTTAATCTATCTATTTCCTCAATGATCTGATCAATTACTTCTGTGTTGTAAATTTTTTTCTTTTTACCTGAACCTTTGACAGAATAAACGAAAAACACATTACCTCTAAAATCATTTTTAAATCGCTCATGATTTTTTCGGTGCATTTCTTCCCATTGATACTGATTGATGGATTGTCCCGAAGAAATAGGTTTAATCTGAATTCCAATATAGTTATTATTTACCTTTATATAAAAATCAACTCCATATGTTCTGTCCCATTCATCTGGAGCTGCTTCTATCTTGCATCCTAAAATTTCTTCTCTAAACTGAGAATAAATTAAGATTACCGATCATCTAATTCCCGTTCAATTATTGCAATTGGGAAAGTATCCCAGTTTTCATCCTCGATCGTTGTTTCAAATGCTTCCAGCAATCTGGCCATTGCTTCTGGTTGTAAATCGTATATATAAATCTCTACTGTTTTAGTCATTTGACCACTTCCTCCATTAAAGCATAAGGCGTGAGGAATCAACCGGCTACAGGTCACTGAGATGATTAGGCCGACAGCTCGGAGCGAACAAGAAAATTAAATACCTATTAAACTCCCTGATAGGTCATCCTCGTTTTTATTCCTGAATTTCGCCAATAAGCTTTTCGAGAATACAAACCCGCCTAAGTTATGGACACATTATATGGTGTATCTAATGATATTGAACACTAGATGCTGTGTCGAAAAATTAAATTTAAAATTTTCCTACATCTCTCTAGAAATCACAGCGTTTTTTTGCTAGACTTTTAAATATATGCTTTAAATGCATGCTTAATGGTCCGATATTTCTATACACTTCCCAAGTACAAATAGATTCACATCGATAAGGTGCAAAAGTGGAAGTTAACACCGGGTTGTTGTTGAACGTTGTTACTAATTCTTTTTCAAATGAATAATATGAGAGCCCACCATGTTTTCTTTACAACTAAGTTCACTCAAGAATGTCTTGAGCACTGCTGCTTTGGTGCTTCAGTTTCAAATTCGCTTGCAAATGTCAAAGCAGGCGACATAGCTTTTTTATTTGATGGCCTCAAAAGGATAGTATTTGGCCCGTTTGAAATTATTTCTGACCAACAACGCATCGACAGACGTCCCATCTATGGTAGGGACGGACGAGGAAATGTACGTTACAAAAATAGAGTGTGGTTCAAAACTGAAATGGCCAAAGCTACGCCCATGGTTAAGCTCTATTCAAACGAAAGAGATGCTTCTAAGCTCTCATTTGTTTTGAACAGATACATCATCGCCACCCTCGTTGCGAATAAACAAGTAAATGCGACACCCCTGACCACAACTGAAGGCCATTATCTCATAGAAAAGACACTCCGATTAGGGAATACCATTTCCACTAATCGGCCACAGATTCCTCCTAACATTGAAGCTGTCTTTCCAGTTTCTGTGCTTCGTCGGCCTGTTAGCGAGGCAGGTGTGGAGGTACTTATATTAAATAAGAGATGTCAAGGCTATCTTTCCGAATTCCTCGCTTCCTTCTCTAGACAGGCATCGTATTTCAATCAATTCGTTCTGGGCTTCCAGCGCCAAGTGGATGTTCTCATCGATGCACAAGACAGGCTTGTACTTATTGAGATAAAGCTGGCTAAAAATAAACAAAATCCATTTGATCAGGTTTTTGAATACCTTTATTATTGCCTTAGTTCCTTCCGTCTGCATTGCAATCGTTCAAAAGCAATAGAAACAATTGATTTGGTTGCGTTCCTCGAGAATGGAAACCAATATTTATCAAACAACGCAATCAGAGCATTTTCCATAAGATGTGCTGAGATAGGTGATAAAGAAAACGTCGAGATTAATCCCCATACAGTCACTTACAAAATATCATCCGAATCATTGGAAACAGGAGTTTGTGTCATATGATGGTCCTTCTAAATTACTGGCGGCTCCATTAGGATAAAACTCGATTGTTTCACAGAACTTTATTGTTTCTGTTCTAATCGGGATTACTTTATGTCGACCATAATATACTGAGCGTGCAAGTTGATCACCGATATTCACGCAAAGTCTGCACCCATTATCGAGAACGCGATAACATTCTTTCCAAACGAGGTTTAAATTGTTTACGTAATTTTCGTAGCTATCGTTAAATCCGATTTGGTCGCTTGTTCCATAATCTTTCAATTGCCAATATGGAGGTGACGTGATTACAAGATGAACTGATTTGTCTTGTAGTTCTATCATGCATCGACTATCACCTCTGATAATCTTATGTCGTGTGTGAACTCCCATTTTTTAAAAGCCTCTTTTTATGGTTTTATCCAGCAAACCAAGTAATTGTATGATTTTCTGTTTAAATACCACACATAAAAAAATGTTGACAACAAAAAATGTAATTTTTGTATACTTTATCTAATCGTTTAGCACTCACCAAATATAGATAGACGGATACGGATAAACACAATGAAAAAGGTTCCTGCTGCCTCAAGTCATTATGCCGGACATTAAAGAGCATCTGGAAAAGGTCAAAGGACTGCATGATAAAGACATTGATGAGGGGTTTTGATTGACTCTTCTGTTAGAGTTTAGAATCCAGTTATTCCACCTTTTTTTATTCCCGCACAAATGGATTAGTTCGTTTTTCCTGCCCGATAGTTGTCTCGGGGCCATGACCCGGAAAAACCTTAACAGCATCGTTCAGCACAAAAAGTTTGTTTTTTATGCTGGATATCAGAGTGTGCAAATCTCCACCAGGCAGGTCGGATCGCCCAATTGAACCTGCAAAAAGGGTGTCTCCGACAAACAGGTTTCCGTCGGTAAAAAGCGCTATGCCTCCCGGAGAATGGCCTGGAGTGTGGATTACTTTTAACGTAATGCTCCCAAAAGATATTGTATCACCATCTTCAAGAGCCTTATCAGGGGGGGGTGAATTGTTTGTTGAAAGCCCGAATGAGGCGGCTGCGGCTGAAAGTTGGCTCAACATCGGCGCATCCAGAGAGTTAATTAATATATCCGCGCCTGTTGCTTCCTTCATTTCTTTGTTGCCACCCACATGGTCAAAATGACCATGGGTGTTTATAATATATTTTACTGTCAGTTCCAATTCTGCAAGCGACCAGAGAATTCTATCTGCTTCATCTCCCGGATCGATCACTACAGCCTCTTTTGTTTTTTCACAACCTAAAATAAAGCAGTTGGCCATAAGTGGCCCAACTGCCAGCTTTTCAATAATCATCGACTTTTAAAACCTCTTATGCCCAACATGAGAGCTATGCAAAAGGCCGGCATTGTCATTGCGAATCTGCCAAAGCGCTTTGGTGGACGAAGCAATTTCATAATACATTGATAAAACACGAGATTGCCACGTCGCTTTGCTCCTCGCAATGACTAAAACTGGACAAAAGTGGGAATTATGCAAAGGTTTCAACATGTTGATAATGGTCAAGTAGTCAAGCTATTGAATGCTTTCCACTCGACCAATTTCCTACTCGACAACTCGACTTTTAGCCTGCTCAATAAGATCAATAATACTTGTGATTTTTGGTTTTGGCTTTGAATTAACAATTGTGTTAAATTGATCTTCAGAAAGATTTTGTTTCAAATATGTTGACACATCAAAGGTTTCCCACCAGCAATCAAAAATTTTCCAGCACGGCAGGCTGTTATCCCCATCTAACATGCAGTATCTAAATGATACCGGGCCGCCAAGCCTGGGGCATCTGCGCTCAAGATTATCTTTAGAAGTATCCATTTGTTATGATTTGATGGCTCCCCCGCAGAAAACAGCGGGGGAGTTTAATTGCTGTTATGATTATAATTTTAGCGGCTTTTCAACAGATCAGGCTTGGGATAATTAGCAAATACTTCTTCCGATTTTAGCATTTCTTCGTCGGTCAAGATAAAATCCTTCATTTTGCCGGAAAAATAATTGTCATATGCCGCCAGATCGAGCAGTCCGTGTCCGCTCCAGTTAAAAAGGATGACCTTTTCTTTTCCTTCTTCCTTTGCTTTATTGGCTTCATCGATCACACATGCAATAGCATGGTTGGTTTCAGGGGCAGGTATCATTCCTTCGGTTCTCGCAAAAAGCACACCTGCTTTATACGCATCTAACTGTGTAACGGCTTTAGCTTCCATGATTCCTTCACTTGCGAGCTGGCTTACAATTGGAGCCATGCCATGATATCTAAGCCCGCCGGCATGAATGGGGGCGGGTACGAAAGTATGTCCAAGGCTGTGCATTGGAAGAAGCGGGGTATATCCTGCTGTATCGCCATGGTCATAGACAAATGGAGCCCGTGTAATCGTTGGGCAGGCTGAGGGTTCTACAGGATAAATGTCGATTTGTTTGCCATTTAATTTGTCAGATACAAACGGAAGTGCCAGACCTGAAAAATTGCTTCCCCCGCCAGCGCATCCGATTATTACATCAGGATACTCGCCGATTTTTTCCATCTGCTTTTTGGCTTCAAGGCCGTTAATTGTCTGGTGCAGCAAAACGTGATTAAGAACGCTTCCAAGTGAATAGCGTGTTTGGCCTGTTTCATCACTAACGGCCGCTTCAATGGCTTCACTGATGGCGATTCCCAAGCTTCCGGGTGTATCAGGATCCTTTTCCAGCGCATCCCGACCCGCCTTGGTCTCTGTGCTGGGGCTTGCTATGCAATTACTGCCCCATGCGGCCATCATGGATTTACGATACGGTTTCTGATCAAAACTTATTCTAACCATAAAAACTTTGCATTCTATCCCATACTGGGCACAGGCAAAAGCCAGCGCGCTTCCCCACTGCCCTGCGCCGGTTTCCGTGGTTATTTTTTTAATTCCAAATACCTTGTTGTAATACGCCTGGGGTACGGCTGTATTTGGTTTATGACTTCCCGGAGGGCTTACACCTTCATTTTTAAAATATATTTTTGCAGGTGTATCAAGCGCTTTTTCCAGAGACAATGCCCTTACCAGGGGTGATGGACGCCAGATGCTATAGACACTTAGCACTTCTTCCGGGATATCTATCCACCTTTCTGAGCTTACCTCCTGTTCAATTAAATTCATAGGGAAAACAGGCGCAAGAGCTTCAGGGCTTACCGGTTTTCCATCAGGCCCCAGAGGCGGATTCATCTTGATGTCTGAAAGGATATTATACCATTGGCGAGGCATCTCATCTTCGGTTAACAGTATTTTTCTGATCTCCATAACATAACTCCTTTGCTTCTAATTTGTTTTATTTGCCTTTACTTCAATATTTATTTTTTCCTTCTCCAGCGCAATGCTAACGCTGTCAAGGATTCCATTTATAAAAGCGCCGGATTCTTCGGTGCCAAATTTTTTCCCGATATCAATAGCTTCGTTTATCGATACTTTTGCTGGAATATCGTTGCAAAAAAGAAGTTCATAAACAGCAATCCTCATAATATTTCTGTCCACGCAGGCCATGCGGCCAATCTTCCAGTGGCTTGAAAATCGTTCAATGATCGAGTCAATTTCAGATCTGTTATCAATCACACCATTTACCAATTCAAGAAAGAATGGAATGGCATTTTTTGAATGTACAAAATTATCGCAGAAGAGTTCTACTGTCTCCTGTGAGTCATTTTTGCTAATATCCATATAAAAAAGAGCCTGCACGGCAAGTTCGCGTGACCTGCGACGGATTCCCATGATTATGCCTAATCAACAAGCTCCATCAAGTTTGCCATTTCCATGGCAGCTATTGCGGCATCCCACCCTTTATTGCCTGCCTTTGTTCCGGCACGCTCAATAGCCTGCTCAATAGTATCTGTTGTTAAAATCCCAAAGATAACCGGAATGCCGGCTTCCAGACTTACCATGGCAATCCCTTTGGTAACTTCGGCGCTTATATAATCAAAATGAGGAGTTGATCCGCGGATTACCGCTCCAAGGCAGATAACGGCGTTATAAAGCTTCTTTTCAGCCATCTTCTTTGCAATTAGCGGTATTTCAAAGGCTCCGGGCACTTTGACTATTTCGATATCCGAGTCCCTAACGCCTGAACGCATGAGGGCATCGATGGCTCCTCCCACAAGTTTGTCGGTAATAAAATCGTTGAACCGGCTTACCACTAATACGAACTTCTTATTTTCTGCAAGAAGTTTACCTTCAAGAATTTTTGGCATTGTTTTTATCCCTCCAAATTCGATGAATTCGTAAAAAGTCGAATTCATCGGGTGTTAAGTGTAAAGTGTTAGGTTATGGGGTTGCATCGATATTTAGAAGGTGTCCCATTTTAAGTTTCTTACACTCAAGATAGGAACGGTTGTGCTCATTAGGTGTCACCTCTATCGGCACCTGCTCAACAATGCTCAATCCGTAACCTTCAAGCCCAATAATTTTTTTGGGATTATTTGTAAGCAATTTCATCTTTCTTACACCTATATGCGCAAGAATTTGAGCCCCTATACCGTAATTTCTCATATCAGATTTAAACCCGAGTTTTTTGTTTGCCTCAACAGTGTCAAGGCCCTGATCCTGCAAAGCATAGGCTTTCAACTTGTTTACAAGACCTATTCCCCGTCCCTCCTGCCTGATATACAGGAGCACACCGGCCCCCTCCTTATCAATCATTTCCATTGCTTTATGCAACTGTTCTCCACAGTCGCATCTGAGAGAACCGAATATATCGCCTGTCAGGCATTCAGAGTGTACCCTGACCAGAACAGGTTTGTCCGGATCGATTATACCCTTTACCATGGCAATATGGAGCAGTTCATCAACTTCATTTTCATACACAACAGCCTTGAATTCACCTGCATGTGCTGTGGGAATGATCGTTTCCGCTGCCGCGCTTACAAATGATTCGGTGCGCATACGGTATTCAATGAGATCTGCAATGGTACATATTCCAATGCCATGTTTTTCACTGAATTTCTCAAGGGAAGGCATTCTGGCCATTGACCCGTCGTCATCCATGATTTCGCAAATAACCCCGGCAGGGGTTAAACCTGCTAAGCGAGAAAGATCTACCGAACCTTCGGTCTGGCCGGCCCGCACCATAACACCGCCCCTCCTGGCTCTTAAAGGGAATATGTGTCCAGGTCTGACAAGATCATCCGGTCTGGCATTGTCGGCTATAGCTGTCAGAATTGTAGTGGCACGGTCAGCAGCGGAAATTCCGGTAGTTACTCCAAGTCTTGCTTCTATTGATACGGTAAAACCAGTATGGAACTGCGAGGTGTTACGGTCAACCATCAGCGGAAGGTCAAGAGAATCAACCTTTTCCCCTGTCATTGCAAGGCATACAAGCCCTCGTCCATATTTTGCCATAAAGTTGATAGCCTCTGGCGAAACCTTCTCGGCAGCTATCATAAGATCACCCTCATTTTCACGATCCTCATCATCAACGAGAATGACCATATGCCCGGCCCTTATCTCTTTAATGGCATCTTCAATTGCAATCAGCGGCATAATTTGTAATTATCTCCATATCTCTATAAAAAACCGGTTTTTGTCAGAAACTGCTTATCAACAGACGGCTGCCCGGTTTCTTTCTTTATATTGTTAGCGGGTTTTTCTGCAATAAAATTTTCAATATACTTTCCGATCATATCTGTTTCAATATTAACATAGTCCCCGGCTTTTTTTAAGCCGATGGTTGTCAGCTTTGCTGTATGAGGAATAATGCTTACATCAAAACAGTCACGACTGCGGTTGTTAATGGTAAGGCTTATACCATCTACTGCAACCGAGCCTTTCGTTATCATATAACGTGATAAAAATTCCGGCACATCAATAACGACAATTATTGCATTGCCTGTTCTCTTTTTGTCTTTAATTGTGCCAATGCCGTCAATATGCCCTGAAACAAGGTGCCCGTCAATACGATCAGAAAGACGAAGAGCTCGCTCAAGGTTAACCCGATCTCCGATTTTTGCCGTGTCAAAAGTTGTTTTTGCAATGGTTTCCGGAGATATATCGATCTCAAAACGTTTCCCGGCGATAATAATTACTGTCACACAGACGCCGCTTATTGCAATACTATCTCCGATTTTAGTTTGATCAAGAGGAAAGTCGGCATCTATCAACAAACGTTTGCCCAGATTAGATGGACGTATTGCTGTAATTGTTCCAAGACCTTCAATTATTCCTGTAAACATTTAAACGATATATCCTTCGATCATGATGTCATCGCCGAATCGCCGGACATTGATATCTTTTACAGGCATACATCCGTTCATTAACGCCGGACCAGGCCCCTTACATATAGGCACGCCGTCATCTCCGCCTAAAATTTTGGGGGCGTAAAAAAAGATAACCTTGTCAACAATTCCTGCTTTAAGCGCCGATGCAATGACGCTGCTGCCTCCTTCGATGAGAAGGCTGGTTATACCAAGGTCGCCAAGACGATTCATAAGTTGATCAAGATCGATCATGCCATCCTTGGCGGGCAATTGTATAACCTTGGCGCCCAATGCTTCTATTGCGTTTTTTTTATCCTCTGAAACAGAATTACCGCTTATTATAATCGTATCAGAATTGGAATTAAGCCGCAAAACTTTAGCTTCTTCAAAAATCGTTAGATTAGTGTCTAATATTATCCTTGCGGGATCCAGGCTAATCATATCGTTCAAACGAACCGTCAGAACAGGATCATCCTGCTTTACAGTATTAATGCCGACCATTATTGCGTCAACGCTGTGGCGCAGTCTGTGGACATATATTCTTGATTCATCCCCTGAAACCCACCTGGAATCGCCTGTTTTTGTCGCAATTCGTCCATCCAGGGTAGCTGCACATTTAATTACAACAAAGGGACGTTTAGTTGTAACATATTTTATATAAGCTTCATTAAGCCTTTTTGCTTCGTTTTCACAAACACCTGACGTAACACTTATTCCATGGCTTTTTATATAGCCTATACCGTCTCCTGTAACATCCGGATTAGGGTCGTTCATGGCAACGACTACATGCCTTATGCCTGCTTCAACTATCTTTACGGTGCATGGGGGAGTCCGTCCGGTATGGTTGCAGGGTGCGAGGGAAACATATAAAGTTGCGCCTTTTGAAGCAGGGCCTGCATCATTGATGGCATTAATTTCCGCATGAGCCTCTCCCGCGGCTTTATGGTAGCCTTTTCCCACAACCTTGCCGTCTTTTACAATAACGGCGCCGACCATAGGATTTGGCGAGGCAAAGCCCTGCCCCTTTACAGCAAGAGCAAGAGCCATTTTCATGAAATACTTATCATTTATCAACATTTAATCCCTTATCGCTCAACAGGCCTTTGAGCTCGGAGACAAAGTCGTTTACATCTTTGAACTCTCTATAAACCGATGCAAATCTGACATACGCAACATCATCTATTTCATGGAGTTTTGCCATGATCTTTTCGCCGATTATACTGGAAGGAATTTCTTTTTCTCCGGTTTCCTTGAGGTCGCGTTCCAGATCATCTACGAATTGATCGATAACATTAATGCTTATATTCCTTTTTTGACAGGCTTTTTGTATGCCGGAACGCACCTTTTTGCTGTTGAAGACTTCACGACGCCCGTCCTTTTTAATAATCATAATAGGAATTTCTTCAATATGCTCATAAGTGGTAAACCGCCTGCCGCATATAATGCATTCCCTGCGCCTGCGTATCGCATCTCCATTTTTACCCAACCTTGAGTCGATCACCTTGTTGTCAATTTCTCCGCAAAATGGACACTTCATTAATTGCTCCTATTTGTCGGTATTAACCTTGATTGCCTCAACACCCGCCTCTTTAAACATTTCCCTGGCCATTGGATCCGCATATCCGTCACGATAATAAATCTTTATTATTCCTGCATTAATAATCATTTTAGCGCATATTAAACATGGCTGGTTTGTGCAGAAAAGCGTCGCTCCTTTTATAGAAACACCATGCAATGCAGCCTGAATAATAGCATTTTGCTCAGCGTGTATACCTCTGCACAGTTCATGCCTCTCGCCGGAAGCAATATTCAATTCCTCGCGCAGACAACCGATGTCAATGCAATGTTTAATGCCGGTTGGCGCCCCGTTATAGCCGGTAGACAAAATTCTTTTATCCTTTACAATTACACAGCCAACAACACGCCTGAGACATGTAGAGCGTTTTGCCACAAGCTCCGCAATATCCATAAAATAAGTTTCCCATGAGGGACGACTACCCTTTGTTGCCATCGAACCCCTGACCCATAAGCACTAAGTTAAAAAAATTAATAAATCTCCCTGATCGGAAACGCATCGCAAAGTTCAAGCACTTTTTTTCTTGTGCTTACAATCAGATTATTATCATTGGGCTTTTTCAAAACATCGACAATCAGTCTGGCTATAAATTCCATTTCAGTTTCTCGCATGCCTCTTGACGTTGTGGCAGGTGTGCCGATACGAATGCCGCTGGTTATAAATGGGCTTAATTTTTCAAACGGAATGGAATTTTTGTTTACTGTAATACCGGCTCTGCCCAAAGCCTCTTCAGCATCTTTCCCGGTAATGTTAAAATTTTGCATATCTGCAAGCATCATGTGATTATCCGTGCCGTCTGAAATAAGTTTGACACCATTTTTCATCAGATGTTGAGCAAGGGTCTTTGCGTTTTTAACAACATTTGCCTGGTAGATTTTGAACGATTCTGCAAGGGCTTCCTTGAAGGCAACGGCTTTAGCGGCAATTATATGCATAAGCGGCCCGCCCTGAATTCCGGGGAATATTTCTCTGTTTAATTTTATGCCATAATCCTCTTTTGCAAGGATCAGCCCGCCGCGAGGGCCCCGTAGTGTCTTGTGGGTTGTAGAGGTTACGACGTCGGCAAAAGGTATGGGAGATGGATGCACGCCTGCCGCTATCAGTCCTGCTATGTGCGCCATATCCACCATTAGATATGCTCCAACAGCTTCGGCAATCCCGGCAAAAGCTTCAAAATCTATAATACGCGGGTAGGCGCTTGCGCCGGCAACAATCATCTTTGGCATGTGCTTGGCCGCCAGAGCAGCTACCTCTTCATAGTCGATAGTCCCTGTTTCTTTTTTAACACCATAATGGATAAAATTATAAAATTCCCCCGAGAAACTGACTTTGCTTCCATGGGTCAGGTGCCCGCCATGTGACAGATTCATGCCAAGGATGGTATCTCCTAAATTTAAAAGCGCAAAATATACGGCCATATTAGCCTGAGATCCGGAATGTGGTTGAACATTAGCATAAGATGCATTGAAAAGCTCCTTTGCTCTCTCAACGGCCAGTTTTTCGGCAATATCAACATATTCGCAGCCGCCATAATAACGCTTGTCGGGATATCCTTCAGCATATTTGTTGGTAAGGACGCTTCCCTGAGTAGCCATTACAGCCTGACTCGCTATATTTTCCGAAGCTATAAGTTCTAAGGTGTTTTTTTGCCTGTCAAGCTCTCTGGCAATAACCTCAGCAATCTCCGGATCAACATTTTCAATATATTTTATTTCCAACTATCCCTCTCCTCTTTAGTTCTTATTTACACCATTTCCTCAATTCTGTCGAACTTATTAATCCGCAACTGATGTCTTCCTCCATCAAAAGGTGTCTCAAGCCAGGCCCTTACAATTTCCCTGGCCAGTTCTTCCCCGATTATACGGCCTCCCATAACCAGGATGTTAGAGTTGTTGTGACGTCTGCTCATTATTGCGGAAAAAAGGTCATTGCATAACGCCGCTCTGACATGTGGAAATTTATTGGCTACCATGGACATTCCAAGACCGGTACCGCAAAGAAGTATCCCGCGCTCATATTTACCGGTTGAAACCATAGCCGAAACCTTAATCCCAAATTCTGCATAATCAACAGAATCTTCATTATATGTTCCGACATCATTAATATCGATACCCCTTTCAATAAGATATTGTCTGATTTTTTCCTTTAATTGATAAGCGGCATGATCACTCCCAATTACGATTTGTGTTTTGTTTTCGTGCATTTTATATCCTTATATCGCAATTTTATAGGTTCGTCAAAAGTCTTTTATAGTAAGGCCATAATCGAGCCAATGCTCAATTAGGAATATTGGCAAGGGGTTGGAAAGAGTAATAGCGTAGTGATTGAAGCTCCCCGCAGCAAGCTGCGAAGAATGCGCTCGCTTTTGCGGTTCAAACAAAAATCATCGGTATTTTTTTAGAACCAATGATGCATTTGTCCCTCCAAAGCCAAAGGAATTGGTCATGGCAATCTCCACCTTTGCCTTACGGGCAATCTTGGGAACATAATCAAGATCGCATTCTTTGGCTGGATTATCAAGATTTATTGTTGGCGGGATAACGCCTTCATGAATTGTCAGGGCCGTAAAAACCGCCTCTATTCCACCAGATCCGCCAAGAAGATGTCCGGTCATGGATTTGGTTGAACTTATCGGTATCTGATAAGCTTTATCCTTGAATACAGTTTTGATCGCCATGGTTTCGTAAAGATCGTTTAACTGTGTTGACGTACCATGAGCATTTATGTAATCAACATTTTTATATGAGATTCCGGCGTCTTCAAGGGCTGCCGTCATACATCTTGCCGCCCCTTCGCCATCAGGTGGCGGAGAAGTCATATGATAACCGTCTCCGCTCATTCCATATCCGCATATTTCAGCGTATATATCGGCGTCCCTGTTAAGCGCTACTTCAAGAGCTTCGAGTATTAGAATGCCGCAGCCTTCACCAACCACAAAACCATCTCGATCCCGATCAAAAGGGCGGGATGCGTTTTCAGGTTCATCATTACGGGTGGACAGAGCTTTCATAGCGTTAAAACCGGCAATGCAGGTTGGGGTGACAACAGCTTCAACTCCTCCTGTTATCATGGCATCAGCAACACCCCTCTTGATAATTTTGAATGCATCTCCGATGGCGTGCGTACCTGCCGCACATGCTGTTGCAACCGAAGAATTTGGCCCCTTGGCTCCAAAACTAATCGCAATCATTCCAGGAGCCATGTTGCCAATTATCATGGGGATGAAAAAGGGACTGACCCTCTTTGGGCCTTTTGTATCGATAATCCTGCTGGTTTCTTCCAGCATCGAAAGCCCCCCCAGACCGCAGCCGGTCAGGACTCCCACTCTATCTGTATTGGAACTATTGATTACAAGGCCGGAATTTTCTATAGCCAGGCGGGTCGTTGCAACAGCATAAGCTATAAAAAGCTGCATACGTTTTGCTTCTTTTCTTGGAAGAAAATCTTCTGGATGAAAACCCTTTACCTCACCTGCGATCTTTGTATCAAAACCAGAAGCATCAAACCTGCTTATTGGGCCTATTCCTGATTTTCCAGCGCATAGCGCAGCCCATGTTTCCTTTACACCTATACCGAGCGGTGTTATAAGCCCTAACCCGGTAATAACTACTCTCCTGTCCAAAAGGGCCTCCTTTTTTGAGCTTCTGACTTTTTGTCTTCCCTCTGCTGATATTTTTCGCAAGTGCCTGAAGTTAAGAAATACATCAACTTTTTAGTTGCTTTAATGTTTATTTATATAGTCTATGGCATCTTTAACTGTAAGCATCTTCTCTGCATCTTCATCGTCAATCTCAATATCGAATTCCTCTTCCATTGACATTATCAGTTCAACAAGATCCAGAGAATCCGCACCAAGATCGTCTACAAAGGACGCTTCCGGTACAACTTCGTTCAGGTCAACACTAAGTTTTTCCGCTATTATCTTTTTAATTTTATCTTCAACTGACATTTAAACTTTCTCCTTTCACATATAGACCTTTGAAAAATGTTCAATTTTGTTCAAGTTCAAGGCCTCACATATACATGCCGCCATTAACATGAATTACTTGTCCAGTAAGGTATGCTGCGCTTTTAGACGCCAGAAAAGCAACAACTGCCGCCACATCTTCAGGTTTTCCTGCGCGGCCTAATGGTATCTGGCTTGTCATTGCCTCTTTTGCCTTGTCTGAAAGCGATGCAGTCATATCCGTTTCTATAAAGCCGGGAGCAACCGCATTGACAGTAATACCTCGCGATGCAAGTTCCTGCGCTACTGCCTTAGTAAGTCCGATTATGCCTGCTTTTGAGGCTACATAATTTGCCTGCCCCGGATTGCCGGTTACACCAACGACCGATGCTATGTTAATAATACATCCGGAATGTTGCTTCATCATGGTTCTGGCCACAATCTTTGTGCAGTTAAATGCACCCTTTAAGTTAATATCCAATACAGCATCCCAATCCTTTTCCTTCATGCGGACCAGAAGGCCATCTCTGGTTATACCCGCGTTGTTTACAAGAACATCGACCCGTTTTGTTTTGTCTATTATTGTTTTAAAAAAGCTTGACACCTCTTTTTCTGACGCAACATTTACACTCAGACCTGTTGCCGAACCTCCTAAACCGGAAACAAGTTTTTCTGTTTCCGCAGCAGCCGCAATTTCAGCGGCTGCAAAGTCACCCGGAGCAAAATAGTTAAAATAAATATGGGTATCCGGCCCCGCAAATGCAAGACAAATTGCCCGCCCAATACCCCTTGAAGCGCCTGTCACAACTACTATACGTTTGTTCTGATTCAACATCATGACCTCTCGAACAATATGTCTGCAACCATATCCATGTCTTTTATGATATTTTCATGGCTGCATATTAATTTATTAAATGCGACTCTTTCCATAAATTCGGAAACCGCTTGCCGACCAAACACACCTGGGCCTTGCAAAATTTTAAGTATATTCTGAGCTACTAATTGTGCTGTATTATTTGCAAAAATTCTGGACATGGCCTTGATCTTTTCAGCTCCGGAATTGCCGGTTTTATTAAGCTTCATTGCTTTACGAGCCATGCTTGCGCCGACCTCAACATGGGTCATCATATCAGCAAGGGCAAACATGATATATTGTTGTTTGGTAAGTCTGTTGTCATTTACCAGCATAATAGCATCGTTAAGCGCCTTTGCAGCCAGTCCGTAAAAGCGGCATCCCGCATCGCCCATAGCCTTATCCAGCTCTTCCATCTCTGAACTGATAGCCATGTAATATGCTCCCTTTGATTTACGAGTTTTTTTCCACCGGAATGTGCTTATAATATTTTGCAGTATCTCGCTTGTTCCTTCATAGATACAGGTTATCTTTACATCCCTTTTTATCTTTTCCACCTCGAACTCGCGTATATATCCATATCCGCCGAGAGCCTGCATGCCATCATCTGCGGTTTTATTGGCCGACTCTGTTGCAAATAGTTTGGCAATAGCCCCTTCGACCTGGAGATCCTCTTCACCGGAATCAAGCCTGATTGCGATCTCCTCGGCATATGCTAAGGCTGCTTCAAGATTTACAACATTCGGCACAATTAGCTTATGGGTATACCCCTGCTTTTCTGAAAGAGGAGATCCAAACTGAATCCTTTCCCTGGCATATGGAATAACAATATCTAAAACAGCATTGCCCGCGCCAAGGCCCATGGCGGCCACCATAAGTCTTGTATATCCAAAAACCTTATTGGCCTGTTTCATACCTTCTCCAGGCACGCCTCCAATGAGATTTTCAACAGGCACAAAGACATCGGTGAATGAAAGCGGAGATGTATTTGAAGCGCGAATACCGTGTTTTTCTTCGCCCTTTCCCTGCACAAAACCTTCAGCGCCCTTTTCCACAACGAAAAAAGAAGGGCCTTCCGGGGTGTTTGCAAGAAGGGTGATAAAATCAGCATATCCACCGGTTGATATAAACTGTTTGGTTCCGTTAATTTTATATCCTATGATTTCACCTGGATTGTTTGATACAGGCTCAGCCTTTGTCTTGAACGCCGCAAGATTGCTTCCGGCGCCAGCTTCTGTTACGGCATATGCAACAAGGCAATCACCCTGGGCAATAGCACCAAGCCATTTTTTCTTCTGCTCTTCTGTAGCTCCGACAAGCAAAGGGTCTGAGCCTAACTGAACAGCAAAAAAGCCTGTGGCAATGCCCAGGCATATACTGGAAATTTCGCGGATAACTTCAAAACAGTCCCGGGCTCCTCCACCCAAACCGCCATAAGCTTCAGGAATGAAAATGAGCTGCAAACCGATGTCCGGGCCAAGCATTGAACGGACAATCTCTTCAGGAAAAATTTCCTCCTTATCAAATTTAAGAATAGTTTCTTTTGTAAGAATCCGTTTTTTAAACTGCCTTACTGTATCAATGACCATTTGCCTGGACTCGTGATCCAGACCTTTAAGGACGGTTTCTGTTTCAGGTACGGATGGCATCATCTGTTATATTCCTTTATATTCCTTTTTGGTCTTGTTATTCTGTGATTTCAATCACAGTGCGCCCATTATAAGATCCGCAACTTTTACATACATGGTGCGGAAGTTTGGCCTCTCCGCACTGTGGGCAAACCGAAAGATTCGGAACCGACACCTTTGTGTGAGCACGTCGTGCGTCACGCTTTGACTTAGATCTCTTACGTTTTGGTACAGCCATGAGTAATCTCCTGCCTAACTAATTAAATTCATTATAAATATATCGCAAATTACTACCTTGATTATCAGGTTTAATTGTAGTAATTAAAATATAAATGATTGTCAAGGATTTTTATCCACATTTTTTTGTTTCCCTTGTTTGCATCGATTTAATATGATATTTTTATAATTTTTAAATCTTAAGCCTAAATAAAGTGGAGAACATAGTATGATTATAACCCGCTTTCCCCCCAGTCCAACCGGATATCTCCATGTTGGAGGCGCACGAACCGCTCTTTTTAACTGGCTTTATGCGCGACATATGAAAGGCAATTTTATTCTTAGAATTGAAGACACCGATCTCAAACGTTCCGCCAAGTCTTCTGTGGATGCTATATTTGAAGCTCTCGAATGGCTTGGGATCGACTGGGATGAAGGTCCTTTTTTCCAGTCCAGGCGATTTGATATTTATCAGCAATACATAATGAAACTCCTTGATTCAGGCTATGCTTACTATTGCATTTGTTCTCAAGAAAAAATTGATACTATGAGAAAAGAGGCTATGGTAGCCGGCGGAAAGCCTAAATACGACGGAACATGCCGTGACAAAGGTCTTGCAAAAACCGGTAATGCCGTTATCCGTTTCAGAGCGCCCGCCACAGGAACCACTATTGTTAAAGATATTATAAAGGGCAGCATTGTTTTCCAAAATTCTGAACAGGACGATTTTATTATCTGCCGAAGCGACGGAACTCCTACATACAATTTTGTCGTGGTTGTTGATGATATTACAATGGGAATAAACACTGTAATTAGAGGTGATGACCATCTTAACAATACTCCAAGACAGATAATGCTTTATAATGCTCTAAAGAGTCCGTTGCCGGCTTTCGGACATGTGCCCATGGTATTGGGAAAAGATCGGACCAGGTTGAGCAAGAGGCACGGCGCAATGTCCGTTACCGCATACAGAGACATGGGCTATCTGCCTGACGCCCTGATTAATTATCTTGTGCGGTTGGGGTGGTCATATGGCAACCAGGAATTCTTTTCACGAGATGAGCTTATCGAAAAATTCACACTGCAAAACATAGGTAAATCCCCGGGTATATTTGATCAGGAAAAGCTGCTCGCCCTTAATGCCGATCACATCAAGACCGCATCTCCAAGGAATCTATCCAGTCACCTTTTGCCGTTTCTTAAAGAAAGAGGATGCATGGTCGAGAAAGGGGATTTTCTTGACTCTGTTATTAAAACATTAAACACCAGGAGCAAAACCCTGATTGATATGGCGGATGGAGCCCTTTTTTATTTCCAGGAAAGCGTTTTGTATGAAGAAAAAGCGGCAAAGAAGTTTCTTAAACAGGCTTCGATCGAGGCTCTCAAGCAGTTAATTGATCAGCTTGAACCGCTCGAATCGTTTAATGAAAATAGTCTTGAAAATGCTTTTAAAAAAGTTATGGAAACCACGGGCCTTAAACTTGGTAAAATTGCCCAGCCGGCAAGGGTTGCTCTTACAGGAAAAACAGTAAGTCCGGGTATATTTGAAATTATTGAGGTGCTTGGCAAAAAGCGGGTTATATTGCGGATGCAAAATGCAGTGCAGTTTATCAAGGACAGGAAAGATTGATACAAAAAACACCGTCTTCCGTCATTCCGGCGAAAGCCGGGCACGTAGTGAAGCTTTAGCGCTATCCAGTCCTTTCAAGCAGTTGCAGACCATCTGGACTCCGGTTTTCACCGGAGTGACGACTTTTTACGACGCCATCAAGATTTGTCTTGACTCATTTATTCCTTTTGTGTATCGAAAAAAATAATGGGAGATCGTCCAGCGGCAGGACTACGGACTCTGACTCCGTCAACCCAGGTTCGAATCCTGGTCTCCCAGCCATTTTTTATTTTGCTTCCTTTTTTTCAATCTTAGCCCATGAATCACGCAGAGTTGCTGTCCGGTTAAATACAAGCGCCCCTTCATGCGAATCAACAGGATCCACGCAAAAATAGCCAAGCCTTTCAAACTGATACCTGCTTTCCGGTTTTGCGCTCGCAAGGCATGGTTCAACATGGCAGGATGTTAGTATTTCCAGGGAGTTTGGATTCAAATAATTCATAAAATCAGCTCCGGCTTTGTCCTCTGTCGGGTTTTCTATTATAAACTGACGATCATACAGACGAACTTCAGCCTTAATTGAATGAGGCGCGGAAACCCAGTGAAGGGTCCCTCTGACTTTGCGTCCGTCAGAAGACCATCCCCCTTTTGTTTCAGGATCATATGTGCAGCGCAGCTCAATAATTTTGCCTGTTATTTCATCCTTTACCACACGCTCACACTTGATATAATAAGCGTATCTCAACCTTACTTCACGGCCTGGAGCTAATCGGAAAAACTTTTTGGGCGGATCTTCACGAAAATCCTCCTGTTCAATATACAGCACCCGTGAAAATGGAACCTTCCGCGAGCCCATGCCTGGATTCGTCGGGTGATTCTGAGCTTCAAGCTCCTCTGCCAGGTCTTCCGGATAGTTTTCAATAACCACGCGAAGGGGGCGCAAAACACCCATAACTCTGGGGGATCGTTCGTTCAGATCTTCCCTTATGCTGTGCTCCAGCAATGCAAAATCTACGATGCTTTCCTTTTTGGCCACTCCAATACGTTCACAAAAGGCTCTGATAGATTCCGGCGTATAACCGCGTCTCCGCATGCCGGACAGGGTCGGCATCCGCGGATCATTCCATCCGGCAACATGCCTCTGTTCAACCAGTTTCAAAAGTTTCCGCTTGCTCATCACGGTATAGGCCAGGTTGAGCCGGGCAAACTCGATTTGCTGAGGATGACAATCAACATTCAGCTCGTCAAGTATCCAGTCATAAAGCGGCCGGTGGTCTTCGAATTCCAGTGTGCAGAGGGAATGTGTAATTCCTTCGATGGAATCAGAAAGACAATGAGCATAATCGTACATCGGATAAATGCACCACCTGTTGCCGGTTCTGTGATGCTCCATCTGTTTAATGCGATAAATAACAGGATCACGCATATTTAAATTCGGGGATTGCATATCAATCTTTGCTCGAAGCACATGCTCACCGTCTTCAAATTCTCCTGCCCGCATCTGCTCAAACATGTTCAGGTTTTCTTTAATCGAACGGTGGCGATAGGGGCTGTCTTGCCCCGGCTCGGTCAGGGTGCCGCGATACTTTCTTATTTCATCCGCACTCAGGCTGCATACATAGGCTTTGTCCTTTTTTATCAACTGAACAGCATATTCGTATAGTTGATCAAAATAGTCTGATGCATAATAGAGCCGGTCACCCCAGTCAAATCCAAGCCACCTGACGTCTGATTTTATTGATTCAACATATTCGATATCCTCCTTGCCAGGATCTGTATCATCAAATCTCAAATTGCAAATGCCTCCCTCGTGTTCGGCGGCAATCCCAAAATTAAGACAGATCGACTTGGCATGTCCGATATGAAGATAGCCGTTTGGTTCAGGAGGAAACCTTGTTACAATACGACCATTGTTTTTATTCGCCTTCAAATCTTCCGTAATAATATTGCGGATAAAATTAGCAGGTCGAGACGGTTTTGCAGTATTATTCATTAAACATTTCCTATTCTTTTTATGATCTGTTTTGAGTTTTTTTAGCATAAACTCTCTATAAGTGTAAATGCTTTTCCCATCAAAAGACCGCCACGCGACATCTCTTCCTGTTGCACTAAACTTTATATTGACCCTTTCTGCCTTTTTTCTTATTCTTTTTTTATTTATCCTTTTATAAGATAAGAAATTCTCCTATGAACTTTATTGCTGGAATCATTCTGGCCGCCATTGTTGTTGACTTTATACTGCACGGCCTGGCCGATTTTTTGAATCTCAAAATGTTGCAGGATGAGCTTCCTGAAGCCTTTCATGGATTTTATGATAAAGACCGTTATCGAAAGTCCCAGGAATATCTGCGAGTAAATACAAAATTCGGATGGATTACATCCACATTCAACATATCTGTAATCCTCATATTCTGGTTCGGGAAGGGATTTCCCCTTCTGGACCAATGGGTGCGATCCTGGAACCTGGGCTCTATCACGACCGGCCTGATGTATATAGGAGCTTTGCTGTTGTTTAAAGCTCTTTTGTCTCTTCCTTTCAGCATTTACTCAACATTTGTAATTGAAGAGCGTTTTGGCTTCAACAAAACCACATGGCCCACTTTTATAACAGATATAATCAAGGTATCGGTCCTTTCAGTATTGCTTGGAACACCTCTTTTAGCTGGAATACTGATTTTTTTTGAATATGCCGGAGCCGGCGCCTGGTGGTATTGCTGGATAGCTGTCACCATATTCATGCTTGTGGTTCAGTTTATAGCGCCCACCTGGATTATGCCTCTTTTTAATAAATTCAATCCACTTGAAGATGGAGAGCTCAAACAGGCCATCATGTCTTATGCGCGTTCCATAAATTTTCCGCTGGAAAATGTTTTTGTCATGAATGGCTCCAGACGTTCCAGCAAATCCAATGCTTTTTTTACCGGTTTTGGCAAGCACAAGCGCATTGTCCTGTTTGACACCATGATAAATCAACACACGGCGCCTGAACTTGTAGCGGTTTTAGCGCATGAAATGGGACATTACAAGAAAAAGCATATACTTCAAAGAATTATCATTGCTATTGCACAGATTGGACTGATGCTTTTTCTGTTCTCTATTTTCATTTCATATCAGGGACTTTTTGATGCTTTTTACATGGAAGGGAAATCTGTATATGCAGGGCTGATTTTTTTCGGGATGTTATACTCACCAATAGATTTTTTTATTGGGATTTTCATGCATATATATTCACGCAAAAATGAGTACGAAGCCGATAGATTTGCCGTAGAAACCACCGGAAACCCTCAGTCAATGGCCAATGCCCTGAAAAAGCTCTCGGTCAATAATCTCTCTAACCTTATTCCGCATCCTTTATATGTCTTTCTAAACTATTCTCATCCACCTGTTTTGGATCGGCTAAAGATTATTTTAACTCGGAAAACATCCGGGACGAAACGAGCAGAACGAGGGACGGCGGGCGCATGATAAAAAAAATAATCTCAGGCGGTCAAACCGGCGCTGATCAAGCAGCCCTTGATGCTGCCATAAAATATAGTTTTCCCCATGGCGGCTGGATTCCTAAAGGACGAAAAACGGAAGATGGTATACTTCCAGACAAATATAAACTGAAAGAGATGCCCACCGACAGTTATGAAAAACGCTCTGAACAGAATGTTATCGATTCTGATGGAACTGTAATAATCTCACATGGAAAGCTAACTGGTGGTTCAAAATTAACGCAGGAACTCGCTGAAAAATATGATCGGGCATGCTTTCATGTAGATATGAATGAAACCTCTGCTTTTATTGCTGTCTCAAAAATAAATTCATGGATTATTGAAAATGAAATCGAAGCTCTTAATATTGCCGGACCACGGGCCAGCAACGATCCAGAAATATATGAGGATACCGGGTACATTATTGAGGGCGTTATTTTATCGGTCTGATAAATATGGCCGTGCGCCCATAGCGGCGGGTGAGCGTTATCGTTGAGCCTGTCGAAAAACCCTAAACCCGCGGTTTTAAGGTTTGTAAGTATTTGATTTTATTACATGCGAAATGGACAAATTAGCCACTTTTGTACTTTTTCGACAGTCTCGTTCTGAAGAATAAGGATAATATGAGTCCGACCTACAACAAATACTTGTTAACAGCAGATGTAATATTGCTGATACATTTCATTTTTGTCGCCTTTGTTGTTCTTGGGTTCATATTTATCTGGATCGGATATTTTACAAAACAGAAATTCGCGAGAAATGCAAAATTCCGTATTTGTCACATCTTGGCAATGGGCATTGTTCTCTGCGAATCTTTGGTTGGCATGATTTGCCCCCTCACTGAATGGGAAAATTATTTGAGAGTAAGAGGAGGCCAGGATCAAGTATATGAAACGAGTTTCATGAAAGAGTGGATTCATAAAATCATGTTTTTTGATTTCAGTGAACTAACATTTGTGATCGTGTATGCACTCTTTTTTGCATTCATTTTGTTAACCCTCCTGGTAATTCCTTTGGATTTAAAAAAACGCTCAACTTAACTCAATCCGAAACTTTTACGCAACCATTTTCCAAGATTTTTAAAATATACAGGGAAACATACAGGGTGTAACATCTCAATAAATTCGGGCAATCTCTGGGAACTGTAAGTTTCGTCATTGAGGCATAAAGAAAAGGAGTATGATATTGACTTTATATTCCTTTCTGATAAATAAAATTAAACAATTACCGAAGAACAGGACAAAGAAGGAGTTTTGATGTTTTAATACTGATGAACTCGTAAAAAGTCATTTTGCGAGCGACATTGAGCAATTTTGGAGAAAG
>JACNLL010000011.1 GCA_014381545.1 Candidatus Desulfaltia bathyphila | reverse complement strand
GCCTCACCCTCTTCCCACTCAAAGGTGATACACCATGGGCCGTTAACATGGATACTATAACGTTTAGGTATTCCCTGCAGACCGTGGAAATTGAATCCCGGTACGTTTAAATCCGTCAATGACTCTGCTTGATCCAAAGCTTCCAAACGTCGTAGAGAACGTGATTGCAAATCATGTCTTACACGACGCGAGCGGCCACGCTCGAACAGTTCAGCAAGCCCCTTGTGTTTAAAGCTTTCAATCATTTTTTATACTGTATCATTTTTTGTTACAGTGTCAACATTTTTGTTACAGTTGCTTTGCTAAAGAAAATTTCAGATTTAATCCCTGCTCCTCGACAATTTTCTGGAAAGAAAGACTACGCCGCTTCGTCAATTTAAACCTATTTTCTATCTCTCCAATTTTTTCTGTTCATATCTTTTCCATTTCAATCCATATCATGGCCGCAAGTTTCGCGTCATCAAGGGCGCGGTGCATCTGCATTTGATTGCATGATCTTCCAAGCAGGTATCGGCTTACTGTTTCCAGTTTATGATTGGGCAGATATGGATACAGTTTTCTGCTCATTTTCAGTGTGCACAAAAACCGATTGTTCAGACTCATGCCCAATAAAGCAAATTCGTGTCTTAAAAAACTGATATCAAAACTCGCATTGTGGGCTACCAGGATACTTCCGGCAATGAATTTGTAAAACTCCGGCAACACCTCATCCGGCTTGGGTTCGCCGTCTAACATTTCATTGGTTATGCCATGCACCTGCTGAACTTGCCAGGGGATCATTTTGTCAACATCGATAAGGCTGCTGAATTCATCAACAATGCTCTGACCCTCGATAGCAACGGCGCCTATTTCTATCACCCTGTCTCCATTTCTGGGCGAAAGGCCGGTTGTTTCCACATCCAGCGCTACATAACTATTAATTGATTTATAACCTGTCACAAAGTATGTTCGCAACCTGTTCCTCAAAAGAATCATTCATCAAATCAGCAAATTTTTCTATAGGATACCCGGCACCGCAGAACTTGCAGATTAAGTAAATTGGATACGCCGCCCAGCATTTTATATCAAAATAGCATACTAATGAATGAAAAAGCAAGAATCTGATAATCACAAGAAATCCCTCTCCTATAATTACCTTGACCGTGCGAATTAAATATTGATAAAAATCAAGGGCGCAAAACTTGAGTTAATAAAAAACAAATTACAGGAGAAACGCTATGAAACTTACGGATGTTGCGCCACTGGAAACATGGCAGCAGATGGCAAAAGAAATTTATGAGAAGTTCGGAGTCAACTGCGGTGTGCTCGACACCGATAATGTTGTTGTTCAGCCGCCGGTCGGATGGGCCAACAGGGCCTGCCCCCTGATAAAGGGCAATGAAAATAGCCGGGTGGTCTGCGCATCCGCTCAACAAGATATGTCCGGCAGAGCACGGAACAGCAAAAAAACCGTTATTGGAAAATGCGACGTGGGCTTTACAAAATTTGTTACGCCGATATTTTATAATGATGAATTCCTTGGAACCACAGGTGGATGCGGCGTGCTTCTTGAAGGTGATAAGCTGGAGAATTTTTATATTTCAAAAATTCTCAATATATCTGAAAAAGAAGCCAGAGAGCTCGTCAAAGACGTAAAGATAATTTCTGCTGATGATCTTGAAAAAAATGTAAACTATCTGGAAAAAGCACTGTTAAAAATTATTGGAACTATTTAGCCACAGATTCACCCCAGTACGATCATCTGACCTACGGGGCAGGCACAGATGAACGCAGATAGGTTTAAATACAAGTAACCGTTCACGGTTTAGAAGTTCAAGGTTAAAAAGAAAAAATATCAGTGCTGATCAGCGTAGATCTGTGGCTGGATAAGTACCGTTATTGTTAAAAGGAGAAAACATTATGGACAAAAAGGTATCTGTAATCGGCGCTGGAAATGTAGGCGCTACTGTTGCCCAAAGACTGGCTGAAAAAGAGTTATGCGATGTAGTATTGATAGATATTGTTGAAGGGGTGCCTCAGGGAAAGGCGCTGGATCTTACTGAAGCCGCGCCTATTGAAAAACATGATGCTCATCTTTTGGGCTCAAATACTTATGAAGCTTCTGCGGGATCTGATATTATCATAATCACTGCAGGCATACCAAGAAAACCAGGCATGAGCAGGGGCGACCTTATAAGCGCCAATGCAGGAATTGTGAAAACTGTTACACAGCAGGCTGCAGAGCTGTCTCCAAAAGCCATTCTTATTATTGTAAGTAATCCTCTTGATGCCATGTGTCACGTTGCGTATGAGACAAGCGGTTTTCCAAGAAACAGGGTAATTGGTATGGCCGGAGTCCTTGACTCCGCGCGGTTCAGAGCCTTTATTGCAATGGAGTTGAATGTTTCGGTCGAAAATACACATGCTTTTGTCCTTGGCGGACATGGCAAGACTATGGTTCCGCTTCCAAGATATTCCACTGTAGCCGGCATACCCATTATTGAATTGCTTTCAAAAGAAAGGATCGACTCCCTAATTGACAGGACAAGAAAAGGCGGCGCAGAGATAGTAGGACTTCTTAAAACAGGAAGCGCTTATTATGCTCCTGCATCCGCGGCAGTGGAAATGGCTGAATCGATTTTAAAGGATAAGAAAAAGATTCTTCCATGCGCCGCATATCTTGATGGTGAGTATGGGATAAAGGATCTTTTTATCGGCGTGCCGGTTAAATTAGGCACAAATGGTATAGAGGAAATTATACAAATCGGTTTAACCGATGATGAAAACACAGCTCTTCAGAAATCGGCTGCTGCTGTAGCAGAACTTAAAGCTTTACTTGAGAAAATGTAACTACTCACGTAGTCAGGCTAAAGCTGTTTAGACTGAAGGCTGAAGGGACCAGAAGAGCATGTTTGTCGTATTTTGGCGGAAGCAACTGATTCTTGCACCAAACATGGATTCAAAATGCGCTTTTCCCTAACAGTCTTCAGCCTTCAGCCTATCCACCTGAGCAGTTACAATTATTTAAGAGCCGATTTTACAGCCCTTGCGACATCATGACTTATTCCCGGCAGAGCGCTTAGCTGTTCAATTGTCGCCACCTGTATTTTTTTAATGCTTTTAAAATGCTTAAGCAGAATTGCTTTTCTTTTTTTTCCTACTGAGGGAATGGTGTCAAGGACTGAATGAAGAGAGGCTTTGCCTCGACGCTTACGGTGAAAAGAGATTGCAAAACGGTGAGCTTCATCCCTGATTCTTTGCAGAAAAAGAAGAAGGTCCCCTTCCCTGCTGAAATCAATCGGATTAACCCTGCCCGGCAAATATATCTTATCTGTGATTTCTCCCTTTTTTTTATCCTTCTTGGCTATTCCGATTATTGAAAATTTCCCTTCAAGCTTCAGCTCTTTAATTACAGTTGCGGCAATGTTCAATTGGCCTTTGCCGCCATCAACAAGCAAAGCATCGGGATAAAGCATAACTGTTTTTCTTTTGGCATATCGCCTTTTCAACACCTCATACATGCAGGCATAATCATCCGGCTTAAAAACACCTTTGATTTTATATTTTCTGTATGATGATTTTTTCGGCTTTGCCTGTTCAAAGACAACCATGCCTGCCACAGGTTCTTTGCCGGATATATTCGAATTGTCAAAACACTCGATACGCTTCGGAACCCTGTCCATCTTCAGCCGCCGCTGAAGCCTGACAAGCAAATCGCTCTCATCGGCAAGGGAGGCGATTTGTTCCTTAAGCCTGTTTTCTGCATTCAAAGAAGCCATCTTTATCAGACGAACCTTTTTTCCTTGTTTTGGATGTATAATATTTACCTTTTTACCTTTAATTGACTGCAGCCAATCTTCAAGCAGATAAGTATTTTCTATAGATATTGGAACAAGAATTTCTTTGGGGATAAAAGGAGATTTTTCATAATACTGCCTTATAAAAGATCCGATCAGTTCTGCATTGGTTGACATGGTTTCAGAAAAACTGAAATGCCGCATTCCCAGAAGACAGCCTCCGCGAATAAAAAGCAAAGTGATCAGGGAAGATTTATCGGTCCCGGCAATACCAAGTATATCTCTATCTATAAAATCGGTTGCAACCACGACCTGTTTTTCAAGGGTTTTTTCAAGAGCCGACATTTTGTCCCTGAGCGCCGCCGCGCGTTCAAATTCCAGCGCCTCAGCAGCGATTGACATCTCCTTTTTTATCCTGTTTATCAGCTTTGGTGTTTTTCCTTTTAAAAACTGCGTTACCTCTTTTACTATCTTATTGTAAGCGTTTTTATCAACATTCAGGCAGCATGGGGCAAGACATGCCTTTATCTGGAAGTTAAGACACGGGCGTGACCGGTTTTTAAACTCCTTTGTTTTACATTTGCGAAGTTTGAAAGTCTTATTGATTATATTAAGGGTTTGACGCACAGCCTGGGAAGAAGTAAACGGACCAAAATAGATGGACCCGTTTTTATTAATTTTTCGAACTATGGACAGGCTGGGATATGATTGATTAATATTCAGGCGCAGGCACGGATATCGCTTATCATCTTTTAAAACAACATTATATCTCGGCTTATATTGTTTGATCAAGGTTGATTCAAGGATCAGCGCTTCCTTCTCGGTTTTGGTTATTATTGTCTCAAAGGTAGAGATTTTATCAACCAGCGCTTTTGTTTTATTATCCTGTTGAGCCGGCCGCATAAAATATGAAGAAATACGCTTGTGAAGGTTTCCGGCTTTGCCCACATAAACGACCTTTCCACGGGCATTCTTCATTATGTAAACACCGGGCCTTGAAGAAACCATAGATAATTTTTTATCCGGATCTACTTCCATTTTTACAGGTTCCTAATCAGAGAGCTTTACATAACACTATTATCGTCATTGCGAGCGACACGCGGCACACCTGCTGCGACGTGTCGCTATCACGGCGAGAGCGCCTGCGCTGCGCTAGCGAAGCAATCTCATAACA
>JACNLL010000101.1 GCA_014381545.1 Candidatus Desulfaltia bathyphila | reverse complement strand
AGGCTTCGCTTGAAGCTTCGCCGCTGCAAGGCAAGGCTTCGCTTGAAGCTTCGCCCATGCAAGTTTTACAGGATATTTTATTTTTTATTTTCATAACTTTCCGGATGAAAGTGATGAAGAATAATTCGCCGGGGGCGGAAAAAAAGCCATAAGGAAACTACGTTGTTCACTATGTTGAATAGATGATTGGTGATAGTTCCCAGCTCGCAGAATTATTGGTTGTATTGACATCTCAACTTTCCAACCAGTTTTCTATCTCTAAGTCCTTTACTCTTTTGAAGTGCTTGATGTTGTTGGTTATAAGAACCAAATCTTCAACAATGGCAGTAGATGCCATCAAAATATCGGCATCTTCGATCAGATTTCCTTCTTTCTTCAGGCAGGCATAGATTTCAGCGGCTTTTTTTATCGTATCTTTTGTAATGAATACTAATTCATTTTCTTCTATAAAATTGTCAAATCTGCACAGCTTTTCCTCATTTCCAAGGTCTTTTAGCCCTCTCAGGATTTCGTAATAAGAAATAATATTGATGGTAAGCTTATCAAAAAATTCAAGATAATCTGAGACTCTCTCCACTACTCGCGAATCATTTTTCAGAAAAGCTGTAATGATATTAGTGTCTAAAGTGCATCGTTTCATATCTCTACTTTTCTCTGCCCGAAAAGACTTCTTCTTTCAATGGATTCATCAAATCGCTTTTGTTCTTCCGCTGTCAAATCGGAAAGTAAGCCTGCGTAAGACAGGATCTTTTTCTTTGAGATCCCTTTTTCCACCTTAACTATTACGCGTAGTCTACTTCCTCTATCTATCTTCAGTTTAGCGATGATTTCTTTAGGAATGGAGATGTGTCCATCTTCTAACAATGTTCCAGCATATTCTTCTTGCATACCCGACCTCCTCTTTTACAAAAAAGCTATCATTTGGCAATCCAACTGTCAAGTGAACTCCTCGGGGACGTTGTTTCATAATTCCGTTATTTTCATGGCGGCTATGGCCTCTAAATCTCTGACTTGCTTTTTCGCATTTTTGACCGCATCAGTCCAGTGATGCCACATGATATAGTCTTCGTGCATTTCATGATCAGCATCATCCGGCAATCCTTTTGTATCCAGCTCAGCCAGGGATCTATTGTACTTCTCTTGAAAAAAACGGACTTGCGCGAAATGGGGGACGTTGCCACTTTGTCACTTTAGGGCAACCAGAGGAGACGCTGGTGACTTGTGACCTTATTCATCAAAAAGTCCCTATGTTTTATAAATATTGTCATGGTGATCAAGATCAAGCAGCGTTACTATTTTTTCATCTTTGTTAATTTCATAAATCAACACAAAAGACCCACCTACGTGCACCCTTCGCTTGTTTTGCAAAGGCTTTCTTAAGGGCTTGAAACGGTAAGGATTATCAAGTATCTCCTGCACTTTTCTATCTATCAGCACAAGTAATTCTCTGTCTTTTTTCTTGAGCTTCTTAAATTTCCTGTCAAGATTTTCCTTGATTGCAAGTTTATACATTTAATCCATATCTTTTGCTGAAGTCTTCGACCATGACTTCTTTTTCGAAGTCAATATCTCTCATCCGTAAGATAAATTCATCGCGCAACTCAGGCTCTTCCATAAAACTTTTCTTTATCAGAGCCACGTCGCGCTTTAGATCAACTACCATTTTATAAATGTTTTCAAGAGTGATGTTTTGTTGAGCAAGCATCTGCTTAACCTCCTTTTTATCTGTCCTTCCTAAAAATATATCCAGCCATAAAAATCAAAGATCAAATTTTCTATCTGCATCCTTTTGAATCTTCTTTGGTAATCCCTTATATGATTTCCAATACGACTTTACAGTAAATGGATTCACTACATCACCTGACTTTTTCCATTAATATGTTCTTGAAGAGCTTGTTTTGCCATATTAATCATTGGTTCTGGAGACTTTGATAATAATTCCTGCCATTTCTGTTCACTATAAAGTTCATTTACAAAATTTCTTAACATTTCTAAGGCCTGATCTCTATGAACTTTATCGATACCTTCCAAAATCTCAACAGCAGTCAAAGATTCTGGAGTCAAAGATTTTACAGTTTGCATTATGCCACCTCTCTATTCTCTATTTTTTCATGAAATTTATTGTACAAATTTATTTCCGGCACAACTACCACAAATCAGCCATAGAATCACGCAGAAAAACGCGGATGGGTTATTCTTTCAAACCAAGTACCATTCGCTTGATTTTTGCTTTGGGGGACATGGAGCACTGGCGAGAATCCTCTTTTGTCATACCAGTGGGTAAAGAGCTTTGCACGACCCCACTGGATTCCCGATCAAGTCGGGAATGACAAAAAACATGATCAAGGCTCAAGGACTGTCCTTTTTATTGAAAGATTATATTCGTCCGGCGCTTCCGCTTGTTTCGATTTTTTGACGTCATGGCTCCACTTTATCAGTGTAAGATATGGTCTGTCATCCCTTACTGTTATTTCAATGCCTGTAATGCATCTTGGGTGCACGCAGGAACCTGTATTGTAATAAACCGGCTCTGGTTTGAGTTTTTTTATAGATCTGCGCTCTGTAAGGGAGAGGTTTTCATACACCGGGCGATGTGTGTGTCCTGCTATGATTATGTCAATATTTTTGTCGTTGTTTATGGCCAATTTGTAGAGCTTTTCGTCTATCTGATTGCAAAGGCCAGGATTGACGGCTGCCCTTGTTGGGTCTTTTATGCCGTATTTCTGAAGGCCGGACCAGAAGTTCCGTACGAAAAATTTGCTGAAAGCTGCCCCTCGACCGCTGCATTTGGGATCTACCTGGTGGCCGTGCCAGAGGAGGATACGCTTTCCTGGTTTGGAGGGGCTGTGGAGTATCGCGGATTCGTAAATCTGAATGCCGGGGAAGATCTTGTAGAGGATGTTTGCGTCGTCTTTCCACTGGATATCGTGATTTCCCCAGATCTTGATGTAGCGGGTCTTTTTCGGATCAGGGTCGTGGAATTCTCTGATCTTGTCATAGATGGAGGTATGGGTGATATATATCTGCTCAAAGGTTTTGTTTTCCCAGAGTTCTTCGGCATCGCCAAGTTCTATGTAGGTGAATCCCTCCATGAGGTAATAGCCGAGGGCGCATTTGTAGATGAGGGAGTTGTGGGCAAAGTCATCGGAGCCGGTCCCGTCACCGCGATGCATGTCGGACATGACGATAAGTTTGGTTTCATGGCTCACGCAAAGGCGCAAAGGCGCTATATTATTTAAAAGCATTTCGGAGATTGCTGGTTGCTCGTTGCTGGTTGCTCGTTGCTGGTTGCTCGTTGCTGGTTGTTGTAATTTTTAAAAGCGTTTAGACAGGATTGACATGATTTTATAGGATTGTTTTGTTTACAGATAGCTCCGCCTCTTGGATTACATTAAGAAAGGTTATTTAACTAATTAATTTTATTGCAAATATGTTGCGACAAGATTGCCGCGTCGCCCTGCTCCTCGCAATGACAAAAACCAGGCTAAAGGCTCACTTGCTCCTTGCAATGACATGGCAGGCTATATCTTAAAAATTACCAGAGAGAAATTATCCTGTCAGAAGAAATTTTAATGAGTTTTTTTGCTTTTGTATCTTGATCAGTATTAAATTCAACAACAAGATCAAAGGAATTATCATCATATTGTTTAATATCCTGCCAGTCTTTGCAGTGAGCTACCAAAATCAGCGCTAAAGCTTTTTCATGTATTATGCAATCAATAAACTCTTTTACAATTTCAGGCCCTATAAAAACAATGCGATTATAGCCGCTCTTTTGAATGGCGGTTAATTTTCTCGCCAGTCTACTACGGATGTTATTATATTCTTTTAGTTTGGATATTATAAAACGCGCGGCCAACTTTGATTTTGCCTCAATCCCTTTTGGGGTTAAAAGGTAAGCATAACCTATCTTGTGGGGATTTTTACGAAAATTGCCGATTTTGACAAGACCTTTTGACAGAAACTGCTTCAGGACATAATTGATCTGGCCCAGGCTGATTCCTGTAAACTGCGCTAATTGGCGCTGAGTTGAAATCTCCTGCCCGCCCAAGGTCTCTAATATTTGAAAGTGCTTTTCTGAAAGGAGCATAAGGATAATTGCTTTATAATTTTGAATTCTGAGTTTTTAATTTTAAATGAAGGAAAAATCAATTTTAATCGAACATTTTTTAAAGCTCAATGCTGTTCAGTTTTGAACAGCATTCTTATATTGAACGACATGCTTATGTCAAGAGAAATAATTTGGTTTTGGGCAGGAATATTAGCCACCCCGGAGGAATAGACTGCGTATTCCACAGGGCAGGCAGACGCATACAGACAAACACGAACTTTTTACCCGAGCGACCCCGGTTAAATAGTCCTACGGTCCAGGGTCTGCGGGACGTCCATAAATAAGTAAATAACTCGTTATCTAATTAATATTTATACTATTTTTCTGTTTTTTTAGACAAGGCAAGGCTTCGCTTGAAGCTTCGCCCCTGCAGGACAAGGCTTCGCTTGAAGCTTCGCCGCTGCAAGGCAAGGCTTCGCTTGAAGCTTCGCCGCTGCAAGGCAAGGCTTCGCCTGAAGCTTCGCCCCTGCAAGTTTTACGGGATTGTTTGGATTATCTTTTGATGATTGCAAAACAACAAAGACGGGAGACGATGGTTCGTCCAATTCTTTCGATGTTATTTCATTGAGCCAACAGCTTTGCCTCCTCAATTACCTTAAGAATTGAAGGTTCTTCGGCACCAGCTACTTTATCCGAAAGGTGCTTATGATGGGGGAAACCCTCAAGCCCAGGAAAATGTGGCGTGTTGTCATATCGAAAGACAAGGTTGTTTTGCGTATCCTGAAAATGATACCGATAGCCAAGATGTTTGATATGTTCCCTTTCAACGAAAAACGCTTCATTCAACTCTAACAGATGTCCGCTCGAAAAGCGAACTCTGATCCGCAGGTTCGCACGATTG
>JACNLL010000100.1 GCA_014381545.1 Candidatus Desulfaltia bathyphila | reverse complement strand
ACACTATGCCCCTTGCTAACATGCACCTAAAGCCAATGCTACGGTCTGCCAGGATTGCTTCCGCGATCCCAGAATCTACCGCACTGGCCTTAGCTGCACACCGTTAGCTACAAAGCTGAAAAAACGAAAAAATGAAGAATCCAGATTTTAGTAAAATATCGTGGAAAGAGTTTGAAAGACTCTGTGCAGACCTATTAGTTGCGGAAGGATTTCAAATTGAATCTGAAGTAAGTGTTGATACATCTGGATTCGACCTTGTCGCATACGAAAAATTTAAATCTCATAGAGGAGAATCAATACAAGTAAAGTGGAAAATTCAATGTAAACACTATTCAAAATCTGGAAATAATTTAGGGAAAGATGAGGTAGATAAATACATTTATAGTTTTGAAAATGGGAGAAGTAACAATGAGGGTCTAATTTTCATGATTGATACTGATTGTCCTGAACCAGCACAAAGAGCCATCGAGAATTATTTAGATACACATAAAGATGTATTTGGAGTAAAAGTATGGAATCAAAGACATATTTCAACATTATTACAAAGACATTCAAATTTACTTTCAAGATATAATCTGTCCCTACCTCAATTAAATCTCTTTGAAAATTTTTCAAAATTGTCGAATTATTCCGAGAAAAAAGTATTAATAATTTCAGACCAATCCATTATAGCTCATAATCTTACTTCTGTTTTTCGTCATTTCAATTTTGAAACGACTTTTATCCCATTTTGGAATTATAACTACCCTGTAAGAATGGATTTATTTTATAATAGAATTAAATCACAAGATTTTGAACTTATTATTTGTTTTCTTGGTGATACTTTTTCGTATCCTCTTCCACACGAAATGATTGATATTATTTTAACGAATCATTATAAGGGAGCATCCATTCTATTCTTTCCTTTCCTTGCATGGTCTGTAAGTAAAGGGATTAATGCCAAACTAACTGATTTATTGCCCGTAAACTTAAGACTTCCAGCTGAAATTTCATTAGAGGAATATATTCGTAATTATCATGAAAAAAGTGATTTTACATTCTTTTTAAATTTTGATTCATTCGCAGAAGATAGATTTGTTGAAATAGCTAAAACAAGTACCAAGCACAATCTTAAAATAGATTTAGAGCAATCAATATCACTTAAATATTCTTATGAATTTTTAGAACCAAAGAGTAGTAGTCAAACTCTATTAGTAGACAGTAATACGAATCCTGTTTTAGTTGTAAATAATAAAAGAGAATCTAAAATAGCTTATATGAATATTTGCACTCATAATTGTTTTTCTACAATTCCAATTTCATCTCCAATCGAAAATAATATTGAAATGTCAAAAATATTTAATAATATAATTCTATGGCTTTTGGATAAAAAAGCTCAGTAGCTAACAAAAGCTATATGTAATGCGGGGTACAGCGGGTAAATCAACCGCAGTTCTCTGTTGCAACACCGCCAATTCGTCTTTGACGATTGGCTTAAAAAAGAAAATATGAATAAACGAATTGGCTCAGTACAGGTTTGAAAGTGAAGTGCTTCGAAATCCCGCACTCCACATAGCCAAACCGTTGTGCCGCATGCTTAAATAATATATCATGTTAATTAATTTCTTAATGTTTCATGTGAAAAAATTATAACAATGAGAACATGGCAAAAATGGATAATAGACGTTTTATATGTATTGCTTCCTGGTTTCTTTTATGTACTTATAATTTTTATTTTAATTTATACATGTGTTTCTAACACTGCATTATATTTCTCTTTCGAGTTCAAAGATTATTTATTTGTTCTAATTATATCTTATGTAATAATCTCATATATTATTGGACATGTAAATACCGGGTGAAAATTGCACAGCTCTGCCGGTTGAAAACTGCACAGCTATAGGATGTAAAATTACATCTTTCTTTGATGTTTCCAAGTACTTTTTTACCAGGGAAGGAAGGGTGAGGCCGTAGGCCGAAGCCTTCCTTCCCTGGTAGCCGTTCTGAGCAGCTCCCTGGAGAGTGTATTTTATTGTTCGTTCCATTTCCTGGTCTCCTTTACCCGGTAAGATTTACCGTTCATATTGATTAAAAAAGCCCGGTGAGTGAGCCTGTCAACAATGGCAGCTGTGAGAGTCGGATCTCCAAAAATCTCCGGCCAGCGCTCAAAGGACAGGTTGGTTGTAATAATCGTTGATTTGATACCAGCCCGTAAAGAAAGGTGATTAAACAGTAGTTCCGCCCCTTCCTTGTCGTAGGAGATATACCCGAACTCAT
This sequence comes from Candidatus Desulfaltia bathyphila, assembly GCA_014381545.1. Lineage (GTDB taxonomy): Bacteria > Desulfobacterota > Desulfobacteria > Desulfobacterales > ETH-SRB1 > Desulfaltia > Desulfaltia bathyphila. The sequence continues at coordinate 2,754 of JACNLL010000100.1, read as the reverse complement.
CGCAGATCACCAGATCATATTTCACAAAACGATGTTCCAGATTAAGCAGGGTTTTCTCCGAACGGTTTTCCCGGATCTGAGTCAGTAACCGGGGAACTGTGGTGAACAATACCCGGAACCCTTCCATGCAGGCCTTGATTCCCAATCCCAGGGCCAGATGGGTCTTTCCGGTTCCTGGGTTCCCGGCCAGGATCAGGTTCTGACCCTTGCGGATAAATTCCAGGCGCTCAAGTTGGGGTAACCGTATTTGAGCCTCTTTGGGGAGGTCTTCCCGGATAAGATCCTGGAGATACTTCAGCTGCGGAAAACCTGCCTGACGGATCTGGGTTTTCTTGCGGTTCTCCGCCCGGGCTTCATACTCCTGTTGGAGCAGACCATGCAGATACTGCTCAAAGGAGAGACCCTCACGGGCGGCCTCTATGGCTGCCGATTCGTAATACTTACGGAAGGTGGGCAGACGCAGTCCCTTGCTGTAGACCATAATGTCCTGTGCGAGATCATTTTCCATGGCCTAATTCTTTTGAAGGATCTGACTGATTTCAACAAGCTGATTCAGGGCATGCCGGTGAATGTCCGAATCGGGATAAGTGATCCCTTCTCCCTGAGGATTGTTTCCCAGCAATACTTTGAACTTGTCCACGCTGATGTCCGACGGACATTTTACCCGTAACAGCAGGTAAGTCTCCCACAGGCGGCTATGAGGAATATCGTGAGTTTTACAGTACTGAAGCAAGTCTATAAAATCCTGGGCATTTTCCCGGAAGACAGCCTCATAAATGTTGCGAACCTCCCAAGGGGCCTGCTTGAGAGCCGCCGAACCATGCAGGGCACCGGGTTTTCTTTCCAGGGTGCGTAAATAATGATCCAGGATGATGATCCACCGGCCGCTACCATAGTCACGTGGATGTGCACAAAGAACGGCTCCCTGATGATAGACTTTCAACTGATTGGCGTAGGCTTTTACATCAACCTTTTGGCCCACCAGATGATCGGGAACAGAGTAATGGTTGGTCCCCAGCCCAAAGGTGGCATACTTGTCCACACGGGCTTCTTCCAGAATAAAACACTCCATGCGTCCGGGGTGGGGAAGCAAAAGGTCACGCTCTTGTGCCATCAGCTCGACAATCGTACTTAGACTACCCGTCAGCTTCTTGTCATTCAAACGGATACAGGTCTCATCCAGGTAGCTTTGGGCGGTGGTTAAGATATCAAACAGGTCTTTACGGGCAAATGCCTTGCGTCGAATGTACTCAACGCTCCGCTCCACATGACCCTTCTCGTGTCCGCAAAAGATATTGCAAAACCGAAATGAAAAACCGTAAAACGTGGATAATTGCAGCAAGGCAACCGTCGGCTTCTTTTCATGCGCACCCACGAACTCGGCTATCGCAACACGCATGTTGTCATAGTTCATCCTGAGCGGGACACCTCCTATGTGAGCAAAGAAGGCGATATGAGCCTCCATAAACGCCAGGGTGTCCTGACGCTGAAACAGTATCCCAAGCCGGTAATTGCTCTTACACATCGTGAAGGTGGCCATGTATAGTTTACGGTCAACCCCGCCGATGGTAAGGCGTATGTCACACCAATCAAACTCACAGTTTTCTCCAGGATTATATTCCTGCCGGATAAAGGCTTCCTCATGGCCGGACCTCTGTAGCCGGATGTAATCACAGACAACCGTGTAGCCGATATCCTGACCCGATGCCTGCAACAGCTCCCAGATATCTATCCCCTTTAATATCTGCTTGCCTCGCCCTGTTCGCCGCTTCTGATCATTCTCTTTCAGATAACCATCAATCATCTGCATGATCTCGGTGGTCAGTTTTCTTTTCCCCCGGTTCCTGACATTGTACTTTGGAATCGTAAGAAGAAAATCAGAAAGAATCGGCTCAGGCAACCCTGACCGGTGGCTTTCTTCAAGCGCCTTCCGGAATGACTTCAAATATCTCCGAACCGTATTCCGGCTTAAGCCAAGCTCAGCGGCAATCTCTACCTCTGACTTCTTCTCGACATGCCAATACTGAATAATTTTTTGTTTGTCTACCATGCTTATCATTTTTTATGCCTTTTTCGTGTGAAAGGCAAGTTAAACTTCTTTGATAAGCTGTGCAGTTTTCAACCGTAATCCTGTGCAGTTTTCAAACGGTATTTACAAAGAGCCGTTAATGAGTATTTCGACAAAACGACCGAAACAAAGGTTCAAGCGAAAGAATTGATGAACCTCTTCATCGAAAAGGGTATTTTCAATCACAATCATAAAGACGGGTTGCCAATCCGTGATTTTCTGAGGCACCTGCACGAAAACAACCATCTGCATTTGATTCCACAGGTGCATTTTGAGCAAAAGGACGTAAACAGGAACTGGTACTTCATTAAAACGAACAAGTAGCATGACCTTTTCCAACGTTGACGAGATAAAGAAAGCTGGGTTTACTGGCTTTAAGAGGATGGGCGAACTTTTTGATGACAGTTCGATGCTCCCAAAAATCAAAGGGGTGTACCTTGTCCTATATCTTGGCGGAAAGCCGCCTTATTTTTTAAAGGTTGGGACGGGTGGACACTTCAAGGGGAAAAATCCTAACATTTCAATCGCCCAATTGAACAATAATTGGGTCGATGACACAATCGTCCTGTACATCGGAAAGGCGGGAAAAGAGGGAAGCAACGCCACACTGCAATCTAGGCTCAGGCAGTACCTAAGTAATTAAGCAAAAATAAAGTGTACATTAATTGGAATTGGTTGATAATATT
>JACNLL010000019.1 GCA_014381545.1 Candidatus Desulfaltia bathyphila | reverse complement strand
AGTGTCCACGATGTCATGGCACTTTTAAGTGTCTACGATGTCGTGGCACTCAACACCTAAATTTTAAACTATGAAATATGTAGATATTGATGATCTGGATAAATTGCCCGGCACAAGGCTTGAAAATAATGATACCTTTTCATTCCATTGTCACTCGGGTCTTTCCTGCTTTAATCAATGCTGCCGGAACCTTAATCTTTTCTTATACCCATACGATGTTCTCAGGCTCAAAAAACGTCTCGGTATTACTTCAGATGAATTTATTGATAAATATGTAGATATTGTTTTGCGGGAATCAAATTTTTTTCCGGAAGTGCTTCTTCACATGTCGGATAACGCCGAGATGACATGTCCTTTTTTGATTGAATCAGGCTGCTCGGTCTATCCTGATCGTCCTGATACCTGCCGCACATTTCCTGTTGAACAGGGGATTATATTTGATGGTAAAAACAAAAAGTCAAAACCGGTCTATTTTTTCAGGCCTCCGGATTTCTGCATGGGACAGCATGAAAGCAAAAAGTGGACTACAGCATCATGGTCTGTAAATCAGGATGCTGTTGAATATAATAAAATGACTTCGCTGTGGGCAGAATTAAAAAGTATGTTCCAGACCGATCCATGGCAAGGTGAAGGACCGGACAGCCCCAAAGGGAAAATGGCCTTTATGGCCACATACAATATTGACAGGTTTCGTGATTTTTTGTTTAACAGCAGCTTTTTAAAAAGATACAAGGTCAAATCAGCAATTCTTAAAAAAATTAAGAAAGACGACGTGGAACTGATGAAGATGGGTTTTGTGTGGGTAAAATATTACATTTGGGGGATTAAAACGAAATATATCACTCAGAGATAGTGTTAGGTGTTAAGTACAATCCTATACTACCCCTTCCGGCATCGGCACTACCTTATCACCGCCGAGTATATAGCCTCCGTCAAGCCTTAATATGCCTCCTGTCATAAAAGGCGCATCCTTAATTATAAATTTTACAGCCTTAACCACATCATCAATAGTGCCGGTTCGTGCAAGCAGGGTGTGGTCAATTACCGATTGTTTTTGCTTTTCTGAAAGCAGCCCCCAGCCTCTGGTTTTATCCCCATGACGTGTTTCAACTATGCCTAACATGATTTCATTAACACGTACCTGTGGCGCTCCGATTCGAGCCCATGTTTCTGTAAGAAGTGATACTGCCCGGTTTGCCGCTGCATATCCGTCATTGAATATATAGCCGGCAGGACCCGACCTGCCGACTATACCTGCGATGGAAGAAAGGTTTATGACAATCCCGTTTCCTGATGCTTTAAGATAGGGAAGGGCTGAATCAAAGACCCACCATTTTGCACGAAGCGTAGTAGCTATTTCCATATCCCACTGCTCTTGCACATACGCTCCATGGACAACGGGCCATCCTCCGCGTTCAATGTTATTTATCAAAATGTCCAGACGGCCGAAATGATCCACTGCTTTTCTGATAAGCCCTGGAATTTTATTGGTTTTAAGCAGATTTGTCTTTACAATCAGGTGATCTTTGCCTGTTTTTGCAAAATCTTTCTTTAATTCATCGAGACTTTCCTCCCAGTCATAATAGTTTAAGACAACCTTTACCCCTTCATTTGCAAGCGCAAGGCCGATTCCCTTTCCAATACCTTTTACGGCTCCAAGAACAATGGCCACTTTATTATTAAGTTCCATTTTGCAGTTATTCCCTTATGTTAAGGTTGAACCCTTGATACACTTACATAATGAGCTTCAGGCATGATTAAATTTAAAACAGGGAATTGTCTGAATGTATTAGAAATCGTTAAGAAAGAACTTGGGTACGATATTGTTATTTATAAAAAATCATCGGATTGTCACAATTGTTATTTTGGTTATGGCCTGTTCTTTCTTTACTATATTCTTATACGTGAGTTTTTCCTGGTTTAAATTTAATTATACCTGAAGCGGCGCCTGCTAAAAACCGGATTTTTTGTTCAAGCATCAGTTAAATTATTTGAAAGTACCTGTTTTATCCAGTTCAGGCCCAGTTTCAAAAGCGCAACATCATTATTCTTTACTGCATCCAGGGTGTCTATATCACGATTAAGACCATTTAAAATTCCTTTTTTAAATATGTGGCACCTGAATGTATCAAGATCATAACACGCCATATTAAAAATTCGTCGAGATTTGTCGTCTATACTGCCGCCGGGCATGAGACGATTCTTCAAGCTGATGATATCCATAAGCAGATCGTTCATCTCATTATATAGAGCAATACCCTGACTTTCAATCCATTCCTGGACAGTCTGTGTTTGTCCATAGTTAAAACCAAGGCAGTGAGGCTCTTTCAGCAGCATATATTGCTCGGCAATATTGCCTGTTTCCCTGGATTTGGTAAGAATACGGGCAAGAGGGTAGGTGCGGCATGATGACGGCCTGTCTTCGTAAACTCTGCATCCTGAGGGAGTAACAAACGGGCATTTATATTGCGAAGCATAATCCAACTTCAGTGAAATAATTGGAAGTCCTGAGTCGGGGCCTGTGTGCTCAGATGTATATTTTTTCAGAAAAAGACCGGATGGAATGCCGAGCCGATTTTTAAGACGCAGGATATCATAGGGGGTTAAAAACTGGTTAAGGTCCCGGCAACATTTATTAAAACATGGAACAGCTTCAGAACATGAGAATCTGAAGGTATCATCTAACAAAAGGGTGAGTGTATGGTTTGTCATTTTTATCCAACACCTAACATTTTCCGTAAAATTTGATTTTTACGAGAGTATCAACATTGACTGACAGGTAGCATTTATAGCGCTTGAAAGCCATATAAAAATTATTTTTAACAAAATCTGCTATTATCCAGATGTAATCTAATTATTTCACCATCCTAACCCATTGATATTTCATAATCTATTTATCAAATCTTCATCCCCATGCACCAATTACTGTAATCTGATAGTTTACAAAAAGTTTAAAATCAAAACACAATCAATAAAATTAATAAGCAATTAATAATCATTACAAGTAATTAAGATTTTATTCCCGCCGACTGATTTTTTGGCACCTGTATTGCTGTTAATTGAGCATGTCAATATAAAATTTTGGATTTATATTTGATGTTTTTGAATATAAATACCATATATAGCGTTCATATAGACATCGCTATCCAGATATTGTTTATGAGGCTTTTGGCCTGTAATCAACTGCAAATTTTAGCCTTTTGTTTGTCCAAAAGTTCTTGACAAGCAAAATGCTAAATGATATTTGACAAACCTATTTATATGCACAATATCCTATTGATTTTGTAGGATATATTAAATTTTTCAACTTAACGATGGTTTATGTTTTTTGTTAAGAAAATTTACGTAAAAATACTAATTTAAGCTGGCCAAATACTTAACTTTTGAGCCGCTATTATGAAGGGAGGTGCAAAAACATTTAAAAAAATTGACTGAAATTTCGCAACAATAATTCTTACAAAGCAAAATTAGGAGGTATGATTAATGCCAAGTTTTGTAATTGATGAAAAATGTGACGGTTGCAAAGGCGGGGACAAAACAGCCTGCATGTACATTTGTCCAAACGACCTTATGGTTCTGGAGCCCAATGCTATGAAAGCTTACAACCAGGAGCCAAATCAGTGCTGGGAATGTTTCTCATGCGTAAAGATTTGCCCCACCCAGGCTATTGAAGTCAGAGGTTATTCTGATTTTGTGCCTCTGGGTAGTAGCATAGTGCCGATGCTGGGGACCGAGGATATTATGTGGACATGCAAGTTCAGAAATGGACTTATTAAACGGTTTAAATTCCCGATCCGTACTACTCCCGAAGGCAAAGCCAACGCTTATCCGGATCTTAAAGGAAAGGATCTCGACGGTGAGCTGCTTTCGACGGAAGAGGCCGATGGGTACACCTATAAAACACCGGAAACTGTTTAAAGCAGGGTGTAGTTTCTGAAAAACCAGTAACTGACAAATTCATGAATTTCTATTTTAAGGAGGATGTAATATGGCAATACCAAATAAAGTTTTGGGTGAACTCAAAGCCGTAAGAGATCCGGAAGTTGAAGAGCGAGAAGTTGATATTCTGATTGTGGGCGGCGGAATGGCTGCTTGCGGCTCCGCTTTTGAAGCAAAGAAATGGATGTCTGAAGGCCAGACAGTTCTAATGGTTGACAAGGCTGCCCTGGAGCGCAGCGGCGCTGTTGCTCAGGGATTGTCGGCAATAAACACATACATCGGCGAAAATTCAATTGATGATTATGTTCGCATGGTCCGCAACGACCTGATGGGAATAGTCCGTGAAGACCTTATCTTTGATCTTGGGAATCACGTTGATGATTCTGTCCATCTGTTTGAGGAATGGGGCCTGCCCATGTGGAAAAAGACAGAAGACGGAAAGAACATGGACGGGAAAAAAGGCCTGAAGCTTGGCACGTTAAAGTCAGGCGCCACCCCTGTCCGCACCGGCAAGTGGCAGATCATGATTAACGGTGAATCCTACAAAAGAATCGTTGCCGAAGCCGCCAAGCTCGCTATTGGAGACGAAAATATTCTTGAGCGTGTTTTTATTGTTGAGGTTCTTCTCGATGCCAACAAAGAAAACCAGATTGCAGGCGCGGTCGGTTTTTCCGTGCGTGAAAACAAGATTTACATCATCAAATGCAAGACCATGATGGTAGCCTGTGGCGGCGCAGTAAATATCTACCAGCCTCGTAGTGTTGGCGAAGGTATGGGCCGCGCATGGTATCCTATATGGAATGCCGGCTCCACATACACCATGTGCATGAAGGTAGGCGCCGAGCTTACCATGATGGAAAACCGTTTCACCCCTGCGCGTTTCAAGGACGGTTACGGTCCTGTCGGGGCATGGTTCCTGCTGTTTAAGGCCAAAACACTAAACGGCCTGGGCGAAGCGTTTGCAGGCAGTGATGCTGCCAAGGCAGAACTTGAGAAGTATGCGCCTTATGGAACTGCCGCGGTTACACCGACCTGTCTCCGTAACCACCTGATGCTCGTTGAGATGAAGGCAGGCCGCGGACCTATCATTATGGATACTATGACAGCTCTTGCCGATCTGGCTGCGAAACTGGACAAAAAAGAGCTAAAACATCTTGAATCAGAGGCATGGGAAGATTTCTTAGACATGACATGCGGACAGGCCAACCTCTGGTGTGCACAGAACTGCGAGCCTGAAAAGAAGAATTCCGAGGTTATGCCGACCGAGCCGTACCTGCTCGGATCCCATTCCGGTTGCTGCGGTCTCTGGGTTTCCGGTCCGGATTTAGACTGGGTTCCCGATTCATACAAGATTAAAGCAGCCAATGGCAAAGTTTACAACCGCATGACAACGGTTGACGGTTTGTTTACATCTGGCGACGGTGTCGGCGGTTCAGGCCACAAGTTCTCATCCGGTTCACATGCCGAAGGACGTATGGCAATAAAGACAATGGTTAGATTTGTACGTGACAACGCTGATTTTACGCCGGCCCTGAGCATGTCAAAAGAAGAAATTGTTGATATGATTTACAAGCCTGTCAGGACCTACCTCGATCATTGTGCATATACTACTGCCGTTGATATTAACCCGAATTATGTGAAGCCTGAAGGAATGGCTTTCCGGCTCATGAAGGCTACCCACGAATATGGCGCCGGCACAGCTACTTTCTATCAGACAAGCTCCAAATCCCTTGAGATCGTTATGGAGCTGCTCCAGACAATGCGTGAGGACTGCGAGAAACTGGCTGCAGGCGATCTGCACGAGCTGATGAGATGCTGGGAAATTTTTCATCGTATCTGGACTGTTGAGTCCCATCTGCGTCACATCCAGTTCCGCAAAGAAACGCGTTATCCTGGATTCTACTATCAGTCTGATTATCCCGGACAGGATGATGAAAACTGGTTCTGCTTTACGAACTCAAAGTATGATCCAAAAGCCGGAACATGGGATACATTTAAGAAGGATTATATCAAGATTATTCCTGATTAATCATTAATTCTACAATTCGACTGCTCAATAGTCGAATAAGCTACCTCCAGGTGTCGCAAGATGCCTGGAGGTTTTTAATAGAGTTGATTAGGTGTTAGGTGTTAGGTGTTAAGTGTATGATTAAACAGACAATCGCTTTAACCTAACACCTAACACTTAACACGTTTCGAAAAAAATATTTTTCTAACTTTTTTCGGATTTATCAAATTTTTTTATTGCATAATGCGGAGGGATAGCATGACAGAAGACAAAGCAGCCCCTGTTAGCGGAAGCATTTTGGTGGTTGGAGGAGGGATAAGCGGATTAACCACTGCCCTCGAAGCCGCTGAAGTAGGGTATGAGGTATTCCTGGTAGAAAAAAATCCTTACCTGGGCGGAAGGGTGGCACAGCTAAATCAATATTTTCCCAAGCTTTGTCCTCCGACCTGTGGGCTTGAAATAAATTTCAGGAGAATAAAGGATAATCCAAGAATTAAAGTATTAACCCTTGGAGAGGTGGAAAAGGTTGACGGCACACCAGGCAATTATGATGTAACTATTAAATTAAACCCCAGATTTGTTAATGAGGATTGCACAGCATGTAATGAATGCGTGGATGTGTGCCCTGTTGAAAGGAATAATGAATTTAATTTTAACATAGATAAGACAAAAGCGATTTACAGACCCTTTGAGATGTCTTTTCCCATGCGATATGTTATCGATTCCTCTGTATGCAAAGGGTCTGAATGCAACAAATGTGTTGAGGCATGCAAATACAATGCAATCGATCTTAATGCAGAGGCAAAGATTATAAACCTGAATGTGGGAGCCATTGTCTGGGCTACAGGATGGGAGCCGTATGATGCTGCGAAGATAGACAATCTGGGCTTTGGAAAGCACCAGAACATCATTACAAACATGATGATGGAAAGATTGGCAGCTCCCAACGGACCAACAAAGGGAAAGATCCTCAGGCCCTCAGACAACAAGGCTCCGGAGAGCATTGCCTTTGTTCAGTGCGCGGGTTCAAGGGACGAGAATCATCTCCCCTATTGTTCATATATCTGCTGTATGGCTTCCTTGAAGCAGACAACATATATAAGGGCGCAATACCCGGATGCCAAGGTATATATATTTTATATTGACGTAAGGGCTCCGGGCCAGAGGTATGAAAAGTTTTACAAGCAGATCAAAGAGGATAAAAATGTCTTTTTGATAAAAGGCAAGGTTGCAGAGGTAAGCGAAGATCCTGGTTCCGGGAATATTACTGTAGTTGCTGAGAATGCTGTGACCGGTGAAAAGATCAGGCAGGAAGCCGAGATGGTCGTCCTTGCCACCGGTATGCAGCCAACGACTAAAGATGTCAAGCTTCCCGCTGATCTTAAGTACAATGATGATGGTTTTATTATTAACGACTTTGAAAAAGGTGGCATGTTTGCCGCTGGCTGTGCCAACAAGCCGGCAGATGTGGTGTCATCGAACCAGAATGCAACCGGTATGGCCCTGAAGGCTATTCAAACCCTGGTGAGGAAGTAGGAGGTTATCCATGGATAAAAAGTATGGTGTATATATATGCACAGGTTGTGGAATCGGGGACGCCCTTAATATAGAGAACTTGTGTGATGTGCCCAAGGAAGAGGGGCTGAGTGTTAAAACCCATCCTTTTCTTTGTGGAAAAGAAGGGGTTGAGCTGTTAAAAAAGGATATTGCAGATGATGGGGTTAACACCCTTGTTATCGCAGGATGTTCCCGACGAATAAATTATGATGTGTTCAAGTTTGACGGCTGCATTGTTGACAGGGTCAACTTGAGAGAACAGGTGATATGGTCTCATCCCAGATCGGAATATCCGGCTCCTACGGAAGAACAAAAAGATGATGAAGAGTTCATCGATCATGTTCAGATGCTTGCCGAAGATTATCTGAAGATGGGGATGGCAAAGGTTGAAAAAATCGATCTGCCGGAAGCGTCTAAGCTCGAAACAATCAGCAAAAGAATTCTTGTTATCGGCGGCGGCATAACAGGCATATCTGCTGCCATAGATGCCGCAAAGGCCGGCTATGATGTAACTATAGTTGAAAAGGAAGCATCGCTTGGCGGAAATGCAGCCAAAATTCGCGAGCAACTGCCTAATGAAGATCCCTTTGAAAGCCTTATACCGCCAATAATCGAGGCTAAAATCAAAGAGGCTGAAGCCTACTCCGGCATTGAGGTTAAAACAAACACCATAGTTGCCCGTATTGCCGGTCAGCCAGGTGAATTTACCGTAACCTTGAAAAAACCGGGAGAGACAACTGAATTTGACGTGCCTTATCCTTTGCCTGATGAAATGAAGGTTGATGAAAACGGTAAAGAGCTTGATGTGGAAAAGCTTATCGAGGTTTACAATGAATATAACAAGGGTAAAAAAGATATTTTAACCCTTGATCCTGACGGAGAAAAGTTTGGAGCGGTAATTCTTGCCGCAGGTTGGAGACAGGATAAGCTTGAAGGTAATGCGTTTGCTCATCTCGGCTTTGGCAAACTGCCGGATGTTGTCACCAATTATCAGTTTGAGGAAATAGCCGCAAAAGGCAAAATAACCAGGCCGTCTGATGGAAATGAAGCACAGTCAGTTATATTTATACAAAGCCCGGGCAAGGGTGATGATGACAGCGACTTTGACTACACCGGTTCGGTTACAAGCCTTGTAGCCCTCAAGCAGGCAAAGTATGTGCGTGAAGATTATCCTGACGGCAAGGCTTATATTTTTTACCAGCACATGCGGACACCCGGACTGCAGGAGAATTTTTACAAGAGCATACAGCAGGATGAGGGGATCTTTTTAACCAAAGGGAATGTTATAAGTGTAGCTAAAAATGGTGACGGGCTAATTGTCGAAGCCGATAATACCCTTCTGGGCGAAAAAATCCAGGTCAAAGCCGATATGGTTGTTCTGGCTGCCGGCATGGTCCCTGTAACTGTAGATGATCCTGTAGTTAATCTGGCCTACAGACAGGGTCCTGGTTTCCGTGATAACGCAATTTTCAACGAATATGCTGATTCAAATTTCATCTGTTTTCCATACGAAACTCAGAGAACCGGCATTTATGCTGCCGGGTGTATCCGGCGTAGTATGACAATTGAAGAGTCTATCGAAGATGCTACCGGAGCCGCCCTGAAAGCGATTCAATGTATAGAGTCTGTAAACAGAGGCGTTGCAGTACATCCAAGGTCAGGAGATATGACATTTCCTGACTTTTTCTTCCAGAGATGCACTCAATGCAAGCGGTGTACAGAGGAATGCCCGTTTGGCGCTCTTGATGATGATGAAAAAGGGACCCCAAAGCCTAATCCGACACGGTGCAGACGGTGCGGGACATGTATGGGAGCCTGTCCTGAGCGTATAATCGGTTTTGCCGATTATAATATCGATAGTATCGGATCAATGGTCAAGGCGATTGGTGTTCCTTCTGAAGACGATTTTGATGAACCGCCTTTAAGGTTTCTTGGCCTGGTTTGTGAAAATGATGCCTATCCAGCCTTGGATATTGCCGGATTAAACAGGCTCAGCTATTCTGCCAATGTCCGGTTTATTCCTGTCAGATGCCTTGGCTCTGTTAATGTAATCTGGATAAAGGACGCTCTTTCTCAGGGCATGGACGGTATTTTTCTCCTTGGCTGCAAACATGGCGATGATTACCAGTGCCACTTTGTGAAAGGCAGCGAACTTGCGGACATAAGAATGAAAAAGATAGGTGAGGCGCTGGCAAGCCTTGCCCTGGAAGTAGAGCGCGTAGCGCAGTTCCAGGTGGCTATTGACGAATATGACAAGATTCCGGAGATCGTTAATACTTTTGTGGAAATGGTTGAGGAGCTTGGTCCAAACCCGTTTAAGGGATTCTAAAAAAGATTAGTCGAGTAGTCGAGTAGAAAAATGGTCAAGTGGTTGACCACTCGACCACTTGACTAATTGCGAAGCAATTTAAGAGGAGGTATAGGTATGGCGGATAAATGCCTGATTGAGCCTGATCTAAGTTTTATTAAACAGGTAGTCGGTCTTGGGGGGGATACACTGAAGAAGTGTTTTCAATGTGCAACCTGTTCGGTAGTCTGCCCGATTGCTCCGGAGAATAAGCCCTTTCCAAGAAAGGAGATGATTGCCGCATCATGGGGTTTGAAGGATAAACTTATCGGAAGCATGGACATATGGCTGTGTCATAATTGCGGAGATTGTACTACCATGTGCCCGCGCGGTGCAAAACCAGGTGATGTGCTTGGAGCCGTCCGTTCTTATGCGATCTCTGAATATGCGGTGCCCAAATTTATAGGAAAGGCTGTAAATGATCCCAAAAAACTGCCTGTGCTGTTGGGACTTCCTGTGGTTGTGTTTCTGGTGCTTGGCTTTATCACAGGCCTGCTCGATTTTACCCCTGGCGGAGATAAAATCGTTCATTCAAATTTCTTTTCCTCATGGCTTGTTGACCTGATTTTTGTCCCGCTTGCCGCATGGGTTGCAGTGGTTTTCGGAATAGGGCTCAAAAGATTTGTAAATGATATGCATGAAAACGCAGTGCTTGAAGGCAAAACAGACAAGAAGAAACTGGAAATTGGAGGTCTTATACGGGGGCTTTTCAGCGTTATTCCGACCATATTAAAGCACAGTAAGTTTTCTGAGTGCGGCGAAAATAAAGACCGTGCTACAGCGCATCTTATGGTATTTTATTCATTTATCGGGCTTTTTATTGTGACAAACATATTTTTTGTTGTGCTTTATGTTTTTCAGATTCACGGGCCATATTCGCAGATGAACCCTGTGAAATGGCTTGCCAATGTCAGCGGCATAGCCCTTATTATCGGCAGCGCATTGATGATAAAAAACCGTATGGCTAAAACAGACCAGGTGACCAGCTACAAGGACTGGTATCTGCTTATACTTGTTCTCGGCCTTGGCGTTACCGGCATGTTAACCGAAATGACAAGGCTGGCGGGAATAGCCGGTCTTTCTTATGCCCTGTATTTCATACATCTAATGTTTGTATTCCATCTGTTTATATTTTTGCCGTTTTCCAAGCTTGCCCATCTTGTTTACAGGACAGTTGCAATGGCATACGGTGAATATGGGAAGAGATAAATATATATTATTATATTTGAAATAATAAAAAAGTTGGAAGAACTTTGATTTTAATTGTGAGTTAATAATAATAAAAAAGGAGAGTAAATCAATGTCAAAATTAGTACCACCACATGGAGGAAAAGGGTTAGTCTGTTGCTTGCTGGAAGGAAGTGAACTGCAGGCAGAGAAGGAAAAGGCAAAAACTTTAAAAACCATTCCCATTTCGGGTCGTGAGAACGGCGATCTTATTATGATGGGTATCGGCGGATTCAGTCCGTTAACCGGTTTTATGACCAAGGCTGACTGGAAAGGTGTTTGCGAGAACTTTCTGATCAGTGACGGCACATTTTGGCCGGTGCCTGTAACACTGTCCGCTTCTAAAGAGGATGCCGACAGCATCAATGAAGGTGATGAGGTTGCCCTTCAGAATGCTTCCGGAGAGATCATGGCAACCATGAAGATCACTGAAAAATATGAGATGACCGAGGCTGATAAAAAATGGGAATGCGAAAAGGTTTACAAGGGTAAAGGCGAAGAATCCGCAGACGATAAATTCTGGAAAATTGCTCCTAAAGATCATCCCGGCGTTATCATGGTCATGAATCAGAAAGATTACAACCTGGCCGGTCCCGTCAAGGTGCTTAGTGAAGGTGGTTTCCCCGAAAAGTTTGCCGGCACCTATATGACTCCGGCGCAATCGCGCGCCATTTTTGATGAAAAGGGATGGGGCACGGTCGCAGCGCTTCAGCTCAGGAACCCTATGCATCGGTCTCATGAATATCTGGCTAAAATTGCCGTTGAGATATGTGACGGTGTGTTTATTCACTCTCTGGTCGGGTCTCTGAAAGCTGGCGATATCCCGGCTGACGTCCGCATCAAATGCATCAATGCCCTTATAGACGGTTATTTCAGCAAAGATAATATCGTTCAGGGCGGATATCCACTTGACATGCGCTATGCCGGCCCAAGAGAAGGCCTGCTCCATGCCACATTCCGCCAGAACTACGGCGTCAACCGGATGATCATCGGCCGTGATCACGCCGGTGTTGGTGACTTCTACGGTCTGTTTGACGCACAATATATCTTTGATGAGATTCCCAAGCCGGAAGATACCGGGAAAAGACTCCTTTGCCAGCCGTTAAAGATCGACTGGACATTCTATTGTTTCAAGTGCGACGGAATGGCATCACTGAGAACCTGCCCGCATCAAAAGGAAGACCGTGTGATCCTTTCCGGAACAATGCTGCGCAAGCTGCTTTCCGAAGGCGGTGATATTCCTGATCACTTTGGTCGAGATGAGGTATTGGCAATCCTTCGCGAGCACTATGAAGGCCTTACCGAAAAGGTTGAAATTAAGATGCAGAGCCACGCGGCGGGCGATACCATGAAATAATAGATCAATTCTAAAATAGTTTCCTTAACAAAAAAAGGAGGCAGCGAGTGCTGCCTCCTTTTTTTGTTATGCTTTCAATATTCCCACTTTGTTTGTCATTCCCGTCTGTCTGCCGTGCCTGCACAGGCAGGCGAAAGCGGGAATCCAAAAGTAAAATTGGCGGAGAGAGAGGGATTCGAACCCTCGGTGGAGTTTTCGCCCCACACTCGCTTAGCAGGCGAGCGCCTTCAGCCAGCTCGGCCATCTCTCCGTGAGACCTTTGCAAAACGCCCCATTTTGCCCAATTTCGGCGTCAGGCTCAAATTTTAAGCCTCGAAATACTCAATGTATTCCTACGTTTAAAATTTTCGCCTTCCTTGAACTTGAACAAAATTGAGCATTTTTCAAAGGTCTCTCCCTGTTTATAAATGGCGGAGGGAGTAGGATTTGAACCCACGGAGCTGTGACACTCAACGGTTTTCAAGACCGCCGCCTTAAACCACTCGGCCATCCCTCCTTAATTTCAAGCATAAATACCATGTTAGTCATGCCAGGTCAATATTTATTGACTGCCCAAAATCAGAATAAAAGTTGACGTAATATAACATCTAATATAATTGTTCTGTATTTGAGAGCTTTGCACAACCCCTGTTTTTGCTCAATTCTGGTCATTGAGAGGAGCAAAGCGACGTGGCAATCTTGTAGATTATCAACATGTTTTGAGATTGCTTCGTCCGCCAAAGGGCTCTGGCGAACTCGCAATGACAATTCTGGGGTTTTTCAAAAGTCTGTATTTGAAACGTAAGTGTTGTCCAACTTATACGCTAAGAGAAAGGAAATATTATGAATGCAGTAAAAATCATGCCATGTCTTGACATGAAAGACGGACGTATAGTCAAGGGCATACATTTTGTGGATTTGAAAGATGCTGGTGATCCCGTAGAAAATGCGGCGTTTTATGAAAAGGAAGGAGCTGATGAACTGGCAATCCTGGATATAGCCGCAACATTAGAAAATCGAAAGAGCAAACTGGAATGGGTTAAAAGTGTTTCATCGGTAATTACTGTCCCGTTGACGATGGGCGGCGGCATTGCCTCCCTGGAAGATATTGAAATGGTTCTCGATGCCGGCGCTGATAAAATTTCTATTAACAGCGCTGCTGTCAAGAACCCCGACCTGATCAGGCAGGCGGCAAAAGCCTTTGGTTCAGAGAAGCTGACTGTAGCTATCGATGCGAGAAGGAATAAGGAGATGCCATCCGGATTCCAACTCGTTGTCTCGGGTGGAACCAGACCTGTGGACAAAGATGCTGCAGCCTGGGCCAAACAATGTCAGGAACTTGGCGCCGGCGTTATTCTGCCAACCAGTATGGATGGTGACGGGACTCAAGCTGGATATGATTTGGAATTTACAAAAGCTATTTCAAATATTGTAGATCTGCCGGTGATCGCTTCTGGCGGCGCGGGAAAGCTGGAGCATTTTTATGAAGGGGTTGTTCAGGGCGGGGCACAAATTTTATTGGCGGCTTCCGTCTTTCATTATCGCATCTTTAGCATCAGAGAGGTCAAGGAATATCTGCAAAAAAAGGGTTTACATGTCAATTTGTAATACTTTAGCATTATGCAACAAACTATCTGCAGTTGTAAACATTTACCACAGAGATCACAGAGCACACAGAGTAAATTAATTTGTTTTTTATCCTTCTATTTCTCTGTGGTCTCTGTGTGCTCCGTGGTGAAAAATGTTACAAAACTTTAAATTAACAATTGAATATGACGGAACCGAATATCAAGGCTGGCAAAGACAAAAGAACGGACGCACAATTCAGGAAGTAATTGAAAACGCAATTAATATCATGACCGGCAAGAAGGTTTCTCTGACAGGTTCCGGCAGGACCGATGCCGGAGTGCATGCTTTGGCCCAGACGGCAAATTTTCATTGTAATACAGAACTTGGCCCTGAAATGTTTCAAAAAGGGTTAAACAGCCTTGTGCCGGATAATATTGTAATAAAGGAATGCTGCCTGGTTGATGACAAATTTTATGCAAGGTATGACGCAAAAAGCAAGACATATCGTTACAAAATATTAAACCAAAGGCTTAATTCCGCCATCAGCCGGCGCTATGTATGGCATATACGCAAAACACTCAATTTGGAAGCCATGCGCTTGGCGATCCGTCATATAACAGGAGCTCATGACTTCAAGGCATTTGAGGGGTCGGGCAGCCCAAGGTCAAACACGATAAGAACCGTAATAAATGCGACCCTTATTGAAGCGGATCAAAACAATCTGTCTTTTCAAATAGAGGCCAACGGGTTCCTGCGATATATGGTGCGTAATATTGTCGGGACTCTGGTAGATGTGGGGCTTGGTAAAATCACGCCGGATGATTTTAAAACAATACTGCTTTCAAGGGATCGAAACCGTGCAGGGGCAACCGCTCCTCCGCATGGGTTGTTTCTCGTTAATGTCAAATATTGATGGCGTCGTAAAAAGTCCCATCTACTGCGTTGTAGTCGTTTTTCAGACACTCGGCATACTACGTGTATGGGCCTCGTCCCTGAAAAAATACTACGCCTTGTATATGAACCTTTTTACTTAGCCATCTATAGTTAAATTCATGACTTTTTATGGAGGCCGGCTTTTGCAATATCCTATTGTATGGGCGGAAGTTGATCTTAAGGCTATAGCATATAATGTTTGCGAATTGAGGCGAATAACAAACCCGGGTTCTCGCCTTATGGCTGTTGTAAAGGCCAATGCATACGGCCATGGCCTTGTCGAGGTGGCAGGGAAGGCGTTGGAGAGCGGCGCTCAGGCTCTGGGTGTGGCAAGAGCGAGCGAAGGCATTCAACTCAGAAAGGCGGGTTTTGACGCATCTATTCTGGTTTTCAGCTATACTCCTCCTGGTCAGGCCAAAGAGCTTGTTAAGTTTGATCTGACACAAACCGTCTATTCATACAAAACAGCTAAGGCCCTGTCTGCTGCGGCGAGCTCATCCGGTAAAAGGATCAGGGTGCATCTTAAAGTGGACACAGGGATGGGAAGACTCGGAGTGCTGCCTGATTGTTTCTGCATTTCGCAATCAAGCCGGGATGTTGATAATGCAGTGCATGAAGTAGAATTAATTACGCGTCTTAAAAACCTTGAAATTGACGGCATATATACACATTTTGCCATCGCCGACAGCCCGGACAGGTCTTATGCTGAAAATCAGCTTAAAATATTTAAGGACTTTCTTGATCAACTTAAACGCGCAGGCCTGGAATTTCCCGTCAGACATGCTGCAAACAGCGCAGCAGTAATAAACATGCCTGAAACACATCTTGATATGGTTCGCACCGGCATATCGATTTATGGTTTATACACATCTGACGGCGTTGATAAAAGCCGGATTGATCTGAAGCCGGCTATGGAGCTTAAAGCAAGGATAATTCATTTAAAAAAGGTGCCGGCTGGATTTAAGGTCAGCTACGGAATTACCTATGAGACCAAAAAAGCCACAACTATTGCCACTGTGCCCATCGGCTATGCGGACGGATTTAACCGCCTGCTGTCTTCCCGTGGCCATATGCTGGTCTGCGGTCGCAAAGCGCCGATTATCGGCCGTGTATGCATGGATATGACAATGCTGGATGTTGGGGATATCCCGGAGGTTTCGCTTGAAGATGAGGTGGTAATTTTCGGCAAACAGGGCGATGTCTCTATAACGGTCGATGAAATAGCTTCAAGCATCAATACAATCAATTACGAGATTATATCTACGATATCGGATCGTGTCCCCAGAATTTATTTGTGAAGACCTTTGTATTGACAATGTATTTATTTTGCGATACATTACATAGTAAATATAGAGTCAGGTTTTTTAAATATTTTATAGGGCAAAGGTTTGAATTATGAGTAAAAACACAAATATAAATATTAGAACGACCGAGGATGTTAAAAAGAATGCAGGGATTATTCTAACTGGTCTTGGATTAAATATGTCTTCGGCTGTTAATCTTTTTTTGAAACAGGTTATCAATTACAGGGGCATTCCGTTTGATTTGCGACTGCCTAACAAGGAAACGCTGCATGCTATGGATGACATTGAAAATAGACGTAATCTTGAGTCAGCAGATACCGTTGAAGAAATGTTCAAGAAGATTGACGTATGAATTCCCGGAAACTGATATGGACAAAAAGATTTTCTAAGGATGTCAATCGAGCGAAAAAGCGAAACCAGAATTTAGAATCTCTTCAGAAAGTTATTAAAATGCTGTAATCAGGTGACACCCTACCTCAGGAATGCAAACTTCATCCCTTGAAAGGCAAATACTCAGGTTATATGGAATGTCATATTGAACCTGATTGGTTGCTAATCTGGAAGGCGGACAGCAAAAACGTTTATCTAACACGAACCGGCACACATTCAGACCTTTTTGGATAAGATATCCACTATTTTTAGATACTTGCACATGCGACCAGGCAACCATTAATAAAGGAAAAGCGGCAGCGATATTGATAGTGCTGTTTTTGACGCGATCCGTGCCTTAATGACGCCGCCTGAAAAGCCACGCAAGAAGATCGGGTTTGTGGTAAAGGAAAAGAAGGCTGCTTATGGCAAAAGGACAAAGGGAAGTAGAAAAAAGAAATGATAATTTTATCCCTGAAAATGGCGTTTTAAGCGCTAAAAACGCCTATTTTGGGAGCGTTAATTCATAAATATCAACAAGTTCACGTGGCCCGACCCCAATTGACAAGGAGATTTGATCACATGGTTTGTGGTAACAAAATGAATTTAAAAATATTTGCCGAGACAAATCTTTTTGAGGAGATTTCGGACAATGAGCTTTAATCCCCAAAAGCCTTATAACGATCTTCCCCTTCTGCCACCGAAACAGGATATTGAAACAAAAAATATTCTCAGGAAAACTATTACAGCGGGGCGAGCTCTTGCCGAGCTAAAAGGTTTGGGCGAAACAATTCCCAATCAATCCATGCTCATAAACTCCGTTGTCTTGCAGGAAGCCAAAGCCAGTTCAGAAATTGAGAATATCATTACAACTGACGACGCCCTGTTCAGAGCGTTTACGGCAAAGACCAGCAGAGTTGATCCCTCGACAAAGGAAGTACTTCGTTATCGCGAGGCCCTTTGGGAAGGATACAACGAACTCAAGAAACGCCCCATTCTTGCAACCAATCTTTTTGTAAAGCTGGTTCAAAGAATCAAGGAGAACCAGGCCGGAATCCGGCGAACACCAGGTACGACGATCTCAAATGCAGCTACAGGTGAGATAATCTATACACCGCCGGAGGGAGAGGCTGTTATCCGCGATAAACTGAAGAATCTTGAAGATTACATACACGGTGAAGATGATATTGACCCCTTGATCAAACTGGCTTTAATTCACTACCAGTTCGAAACCATCCATCCCTTCTCTGACGGCAACGGACGAACCGGGCGGATTATCAACATCTTGTATCTTGTTTTTCAGGGGCTGCTTGATTTGCCCGTGCTCTATCTGAGCAAATTTGTTATCGACCGGAAGAATGAGTACTACCGCTTTTTGCGACGGGTAACTGAAAAAAGCGAATGGGAGCCCTGGATTCTCTATATGCTGGACGCAGTAGAAGAGACCGCCACGTTTACGCGGAAGCGAATTCTGGACATCCGCGATCTGATGGCTGAAACAATGGAGGTGGCGAAGGAAACCTTGCCTGGCAGAGTGTATTCCAAAGAATTGATCGAATTACTCTTCTGCCAACCCTACACCAAGGGACAGTCTCTGGTTGATGCGGGTATTGCCAAAAGGAAGACCGCAGCGGAATATCTCAAGGATCTTGAGAAAACAGGAATACTGACAGGGAAGAGGATTGGCAGGGAAATGCTCTACTTGAATACGAGGTTATATGACTTACTGTCAAAATAACATGTGTATGCCGTGGACGCAACCTAAGGACGTGTCCATAAAAATACAAAACATGGACACGTTATTCCGATATGTCCATAGCATGGACACGTTTACTAAAGAATATTCCTGTATTCATCAAATTAAGCCTGTTCAATACTTAAAATGTACATGAATACAAGTACTTACAAGCGTACAAAACAAAAGTTAACCCAAATTTGTTGCGTTTCCGGAGAGTTAATCCTCGGGAATCCACTGTTTTGAAAAAAGTTAACCCAAAATATGTACGTTTTGTAGCATAAGTTAATCCAAAAAATTAACGTTTGCTGCTCTTTGAAAATGAATAATATTTAACAAATCTCTTTATATTACAATCAGTTTATGCTCCTTTTCAGTATTGAACACCAGTATTGAACAGAAGGAGCATTTTTATGGTTGATTTTCAAATTTCCCTGCCGGGACTTGCAAGGGATTTCAACAATCTCACAAAAGAAGAAAGAGAGTTTGTCGAGTATTTTTCCACGATCGATAGTAATAGCATTTCTCCTGTAGTCGATTGTTATGCCGGCATAGGGCCCCAAGGGTATGGCACCGCTTTGATACTGGCACGGATCGTTAAAGTAAAAGAGCGAATCAGACAGACAATTGGCCAAGGTTTTAAAACAGAATGATCTCTATCGATTTGTAACTTACGATGCTCAGCCATCACATAATACTTTCAATACCCTAAGAAAAAGACTTGGCACAAAGGGATTCGTTGAAATCCATAAGCGTTTTGTAAGCAATGCTTACAACTTGGGATTATTAGATCCTAAAATCAATGATCTGCCCAAGAACAGAAAGAAAGGGATAATTCTTGTTGCCGATTCGACTTTTCTGATTACAGCAGGATCGACAAGGGGGCAAAAGGATGAACAGGGCAAATGGCGCTTCAACGATGAAAGCGTTGCCTTTTCAGGTAAAGGTCATCACAGCCATAAATACCCCGTTGGCCACAAGGCCCACAGTCTGAGAACAATAAGCGGTGTACCCCTGGTAACTCTTCTAACACCTGCTAATGAATCAGACCAGGCAGTTATTATGCTTCTCATCGAGGTTGTGTCCCGCTATCCTTACCTTAAGTTTGCTTACATTATCCTGGACAAGGGATATGATGCAGAGGAAATCCATCATGATATTTACGAGTTCTTCGGGATCATTCCCATTATCATAAGAAAGAAAATGGTCTATCCAAAAGGATTTACCGAAGATGGCTATCCTCTTTGCCAATGGGGGCTGGCAATGAAACCACGAGGCATTGAATACAAACAAAGAAGAACAAAATATGCTTGTTTTAAGATTTGCAAAAAATCAGAGCAATCCTTGCTGTTCTCATGCGATTATATCAAAGAGCAGTACAAGTATGGCTATACTTGCCACACTTATTTTAATGAAGGTTACAGAAAATACGGACCAGCTGTACCTCACAGCCTGATCTATAAAAAGCTAAAACCGTTCAGGACTGGTATTGAAAGAACTTTTGGTCTTGTAAAAGAAAACAGGTACCGTATGGAAATGAGCAACTTTTACAAAGGTATTGATAATGTTACCATCCATGCCATTGAACATGATATTGTTTTCACCCAGGACATTATCTTTGATTATATCAAAACCGGGAAGATCAGCCCTGTGCTAAATCTTGACGGGCTGTTGCCCAAATCATATTGAAAATCTATCAGCATTCCATAAAACACATGAAGGCAGTGCTCGAAAACACAGTTAATCATTTGAATTAATTTAAAATAATTGCTATTTTTGCTTGACTTTTCGGCTGCTTTTTGAGATAATTTAAGTAGTTATCAACGCAAAAAGGAGTTTTTGCCTTATGATGGGACACCAGCCTCAAAGTCAAGAAAAACTTTTCTACACCAGATTCAATCTGAGCCAACGTATCCCCAAAAATCATATTCTCAGAAAAATATCAAATATGGTCGACTTTGATTTTGTCTACAAAGAAGTAAAAGACAAATACGGTTATAATGGTAATATCTCTGTGCCGCCACCTGTAATATTAAAGTTGATGTTTCTTTTAATCTTTTACAATGTCAGGTCAGAACGCGATCTCATGTCTACATTGCCTTTTCGATTGGACTGGCTGTGGTTTTTGGACTACGACTTAGATGATGAGATCCCAAACCATAGTGTATTGAGTAAGGCTCGCACCCGCTGGGGGGTGAGTACCTTCCAGTGTTTTTTTGAAAGAATCGTCATGCAG
This sequence comes from Candidatus Desulfaltia bathyphila, assembly GCA_014381545.1. Taxonomy (GTDB): domain Bacteria; phylum Desulfobacterota; class Desulfobacteria; order Desulfobacterales; family ETH-SRB1; genus Desulfaltia; species Desulfaltia bathyphila. The sequence continues at coordinate 5,847 of JACNLL010000019.1, read as the reverse complement.
TGTGTGCAAGCCGGTCTTGTAGACGGCAGCAACCTGTTTATGGATTCGAGCAATATCCAAGCCGATGCTTCAAACAACTCGGTTGTAAATACCCACGATATCAAACGTTATCTCAAAAAAAGCTATCAACTCTTTGAAGACCGCCTGGAAAAGGAAAACAATCAGTCTGACGATGATCATATTGATCCTCCCAAAACTGGTAGTGCCAATAGCAAATATCTATCAACCACGGATCCGGATGCATCGGTTCAGCGTCAAGGAGGTGGCCGCTCTAAGCTAAAATACAAGGTTCATCGCGGTGTTGACGGAAAGCATGAAATCATTACCGCTACTTCTGTGAGTACGGGGTCTGTCAATGAAGCCCATTTGCTAAAACCATTGCTTTTAGAGCATGAAAAGACTACCGGGTTAAAGGCTCAATCCTGTGTTGCTGACAGCAAGTACGGCATTATTGCAAACTACCTGGCCTGCCATGATCTGGGGCTGAAAGGTCACTTTGCATCGTTTGAGAAAGCTCATCGGGGTTCTGGTCGTCAGAAGGATATATTCCCCAAGGAGAATTTTGTTTACAATCCTGGCACCGACTCGTTTACCTGCCCTGAGGGAGAAGAGCTTAAACGCAGGCGATTCAGCAAACAGCGCCGGTACTGGGAATATACAGCACTGCCAACTGTGTGTCGTAATTGTCGTTCATTCTCCCGATGCACTCGAAGCAAGACTGGAAGATCATTAAAGCGTCATGAACGCCAGGAAGATCTGGACCATATGCTGTTGGAATCAGAATCAAAGGAATCGCTTAAAGATATTCGAACCCGCCAGTATCTTATGGAACGATCATTTGCCAGAAGCACCCGCTATGGGTTCAAGCGGGCTCGATGGAGACGCTTGTGGCGTGTTAAGATCCAAGAATATTTAACAGCAGCAATTCAGAATGTGATGGTATTTGTTCAACATGTCAAAGAACCAGAAGCTACCAAGGCGGTAGCAAATCGGAAACCAGAAAAAAGCAACGGAACAGGGCAATTTATACTTCAATTTTTAGCTTTATTTACAACCAAATCTATTTCAAAGAATTTACTACATGTGCCAGCTGGATAAGGTTTAATTTCTATATTTTCTGTTCCTGAAACTGGGGTTCGGGCAACAGCCCGTTAATTATTGAACAGGCTTAAATTGGGAAACAGGCTGTTTCCCAATTACAATGGCGTGATAAATCTGAAGATGGCAAAATGTCACAAGCTGTGGCACAAATTCCATGGAGCCAAATTAAAAACGTGTCCATAGAATTGTAATATATAGACTCGTTTTATCGATATGTCCATGACGCAGACATGTTTTTACTGTATATTAAAAAGATGTTCCCCTTGAAAAACGACAACAAATCACTGTAAAGTTATGCAAATGAACTTATCCTTTTTTTTAGATAAAAATCTCTTTAATGCAGGAACATCATTTTTCAAGCAGCTTAATATCCCCTTAAACAGCAACACAACCACTCCTCTTCATCTGAAAGATATTTTAAAAGACAAATTCAAATCTCAGGAAATTTTTGAAGAAGTTTCCGCAACCTGTTTTCTTGGGCTGGCACACAGTTCTGTTTTTGACGCGATCCGTGCCTTAATGACGCCGCCTGAAAAGCCACGCAAGAAGATCGGGTTTGTGGTAAAGGAAAAGAAGGCTGCTTATGGCAAAAGGACAAAGGGAAGTAGAAAAAAGAAATGATAATTTTATCCCTGAAAATGGCGTTTTAAGCGCTAAAAACGCCTATTTTGGGAGCGTTAATTCATAAATATCAACAAGTTCACGTGGCCCGACCCCAATTGACAATTGATAAACAGCAGGCACAAGAACTTATCAAAGAAACCTTTGAAAGCCCAAACGGGGAAAATTGATGGCGCTTGCTTTATCAGTAAAAGAGGGGGAAACAGGATAAAATATGCTTCTCGATAACAAGACAAGGTCAAATGAAAACGGCTATTTTAAAGTTTTTGATCTATTAGCAGACTATATTGAAACCGGCCGGGTTGATATTGTAACCGGTTATTTTTCTACCTGCGCCATTGCAAAACTCTCTGACAAAGTTAACAATGCCGAATCATTTCGCATGATTTTGGGTGATCTATTACAGACCGATGCCAAAGATGACAAAATAATCAACCTGTTAAGTGATAGCCTGGCAGTAGACCAAACTCTTTTTCTAAGTGTTTCAGCCAAAAAAGCGGTTGAATTTTTAAAACAGGAAAAAGTCAGGATAAAAACAATCCAGCGTAATTTCTGCCATGCCAAAACTTATATCTACAAAGACAATGACTCACGCAAGAATTTCCAGATTATTGGAAGTTCAAATTTAACCGAAGCCGGACTGGGGCTGAAAGAATCCGCCAACATCGAATTAAACCGTGCTGAAACCGGCGACAGTCCTGATTACCATGAACTCACCGGGTGGTTTCAAGAGTTGTGGAAAAGCAAGTCTGCTCTTGATAAAATTGAACTGGCCGACAAAACAAAAATTGACTGCAAAGAACACCTCATCAATCTAATTCAGAATTTCTATAAGGAATATTCTCCCGAAGATCTTTATTACAAAGTTTTGTATGAATTATTCAAAGAAGATTTGCTGTCAATATCTTTTGACAAAGAATTTATAAAAGAGATCAGCCATCTGCAAGAGACCATCATTTACAAAAAGCTCTATTCCTTTCAGCAGAAAGGGGTTATCAGCCTTATCAAGATGTTGCAGAAAGAAAACGGGGCTATTTTAGCCGATGCAGTCGGCCTGGGTAAGACATGGTCGGCTCTGTCGGTTATGAAATATTTTGAAATCAAGGGCTACAAGGTTATTCTGCTCTGCCCCAAAAAGCTGGAAAACAACTGGCGGCAGTATCTTGAAGGACATCGTTCAATATTTGAAAACGACAGATTAAAATATACCATTCGTTTTCACACAGACCTGCAGGATGAAAGGCTGCAAAACTATCAGGACGATTTTACTATTAAAAGATTTTTTCAGGGTAATCCTAAAGTTTTGATAGTAATTGATGAAAGTCATAATTTAAGAAATGACAAATCCTCGCGGTACAAATTTTTAGCCGATAATATCCTGCAGAAAAATAAAGATGTTAAGGTATTACAGCTTTCCGCAACTCCCATCAATAACCGGCTGACCGATATACGCAATCAGTTTAAACTGATCAAAAAAGGATTTGATGATGGTTTCAAAAAAAGCGAGATCGGCATTAAAAGTTTGCAGAATATTTTTGCCAACGCTCAGAAAGAGTATAAAAACTGGCAAAACCTGGAAAACAGAAAGATAAAAGATTTTATCCAGATCCTGCCGCAAAAGTTTTTCGACCTGACCGATTCGTTAATTGTAGCCCGCACCAGGAAATTGATTGAAAATGAATTCGGAGCCATGTCTTTTCCGGCAAAAGAAACCCCGCTTAACGAATATATAAATACTGAAAATATTGGCAGTCTCAAAACATTTGATGATATTCTGGATGCAATTAAAGTCAACCTCACCGCATACAGGCCGTCTGAATACATAACTGATGTAAAACCGGTCAGTGTTCTTGAAGACCCAAGACAAAGAGAAAAATTTCTTGTTAAAATGATGTTTATATTGCTTATGAAACGGTTGGAATCAAGCTGGTTCTCATTTAAAAATACGGTTGAAAACATTTTGCATCATCATGAAAACGCTCTCTCAAAAGTAAACACCTATATTGAATCACAGCAGAATATAGATCTGGAACCGGATATTATCGATGAGGATGTTATTGAAGATCTGGAACAGGCGGCAATGGACTATACTGCCTCAGGCATAGAAGAGGATACAGATCTGCCCGGGGAATTGAGCCTGGGTAAAAAAAATCCTGTTTTGCTTTCAACTATTACCGATATTGATCATTTTAAAAAGCATCTTGAAGAAGACATAGCAAAGTTTACGATTCTGAAAGAAAATCTCAAAGCTTATGAACAGGAACTTATTGATAATAAAAAGACAGACAACAAGCTGGATAAACTTGTCTGGCATATAGAAAACAAGAGAAAGGAACGCGCCAACAAAAAAGTGCTGATATTTACAGTTTTTAAAGATACTGCTCAGTATCTTTTCCAAGAACTTATAAAAAGAGGTTATACAAAAATTGCCTGTGTTTCAGGCTCCCAGTCGGAAACAGATGATGGCTATAGAGGAGCAAAGTTTAATGAAATTCTTCAACGTTTTGCGCCTTACACAAAACTGTACAATGAAAGAGACTGGGAACATATCTACGATAAGGCCCGCAAAAATGATCCGGATACTTTTCAAAAGCCGGAAAACTTTGAAGACTGGAAAGAAGTTGTCAAAAAATATGATCACAATACCTGGGAAAAGATTAATAATCCCATAGAGATCCTGATTGCCACAGACTGTTTAAGTGAAGGCCAGAATCTTCAGGACTGCGACTGTGTGGTCAATTATGACATTCACTGGAATCCGGTCAGGCTTATCCAGCGCATGGGCAGGATTGACCGCCTGGGTTCGCCGAATAAAACCGTGATGGGGATTAATTTCTGGCCCGGCAAGGATTATGAAGATTATCTGAGATTAAAAGACCGGGTGGAAAAGAGGATGGCTTTAATGAGCATTGTCGGCACTGAAATCGATGAAAAAATGACGCCCGAAGTGGAAAGAATGACGAAAGACAATCCGATTCTAAGCAAGCAGGCCCAAAAAATGCTTGAGCAGCTCCAGGTTACCTGGGATGATGTTGAAACAAGCGATGAAACTTTAGGGCTAACCGATCTTTCATTAGAGCAGTTTCGCCAGGAACTCTTTGAAATGTTTCAAAAGAATAAAGAGTTTTTTGAAAGAATGCCAAACGGCATTTTCACCGGTTTTAAAGCTTTGCCGGATAAACAATATCCGGAATTACCAGGCGGCATCATAGCTCTGCTCGGATATCCGGCAAAACCCGATGAAGCGGACACCCATGTATATAAAGAATACTTTCTTTTATATTCAAACTCAAAAGGATATTCCACTTACAGCAACAACAAGGAGATTCTTGGCATTCTGCGCAAACACAAATACCAGCGCCGCTATGTTCCAGAAGATATTGAAAAAGGCGAACAAAAAGCCATAAATATATTAAGCGCCGGAATCAAAGACTGGATCAAAGGCCAGATTCCCCAAAAGGCCGTGGAGGAAATACAGAGCCTGTTTGAAAATGGCGTGGATGTTAAAAAAACCACTGAAGAGAAAAAGCTGGAAGAAAAATTCAAACCGGAAAATTTTGATTTGATCACATGGTTTGTGGTTTCATAGGTTCAATAGAAAGAATCTGAAAGGACTTGTTTATGAAGTCTGAATTAGTGAAAGATAAGTCATATATTGAATTCCTCTCTGATCTGAAAAAGAAAATACATTTGGCTCAGGTAAAAGCTGCTCTTGCTGTTAGCGCTCAAATGGTTTTTCTGTATTGGGAAATTGGGAACAGCATATTGCGAAAACAAGAAAACGAAGGCTGGGGAGCCAAAGTAATAGAGCGGCTTTCACAGGATTTGCGGAACGCTTTTCCTGAAATAAAAGGGCTTTCTTCAAGAAATCTGAAGTATATGAGAAAATTTGCCGAGACATATCCAGATGTTGAATTTGTGCAGCAAGTTGCTGCACAAATTCCTTGGTTCCATAATTGTGTACTGATTGACAAAGTTAAGAGTAAAAAAGAAAGAGAATGGTATATACAGCAGACAATTCAAAACGGCTGGTCCAGAAATGTCTTAGTCCACCAAATAGAGACAAACCTATATGACAGGAAGGAACATTTAACCCACAACTTTGATGTCACATTACCCAAACCT
>JACNLL010000033.1:1391-5115 GCA_014381545.1 Candidatus Desulfaltia bathyphila | reverse complement strand
GATGGTTCCTATTATTACTATGTAGAGTCGCAGTTGCAAAGAAGAATGGGCAATCCGGATAAAGCTGTTTTATATCTCAGAAAAGCTATAGAAAGGGATCCGGATTCTTTATATTTGCGAAGAGAGCTCGCCAATCTTTATTTTACACTTAAAGAAAAGGAAAAAGCATTAAGCGTCATAGAAGAGGCGTTGGAAAAAGATCCTGAAAATATTGCAACCCTTATTATGTATGGAAGGATAAGGCAGGATTTAAAATATATTGATGATGCGAAAAAAGCGTATGAAAAGGTTATTGCCGCTGATCCAAAACAGGAAACCACCTATTTATTGCTTGGCGGTCTTTATGTTGAAGATGGCAACCTGGATGAAGCTTTGCAGGTATATGAGCGCTTGATTGAAAATTTTCCCGGTTCGTATGCAGGCCATTTTTTTATGGGAAAGATTTATGCAGAGCAGGAGGATCTATTAAATGCTGAAAGAGAATTCAAAAAAACATTAGAGCTCAGACCTGAACTTGAAGAACCGCAATTTGAATTGATAAACCTGTATAATAAGACGGGAAAGGATAAAAGGATTATTCAGGTATTCAAGGATATTCTGGAGAGAAATCCAAAAAATATACGGGCTGCCATTGAGCTTGGCTATTATTATTACAAAAACGGGATGCAAAAGGAATCTGAAAATTTATTAAAGGAACTTGGCGCAAAGAGTTTATCTGATACAGATATTACAATTAAGGTTATTCAAATCTATCTCGATAAAAAGAAATATGACGAGGCCTTGATTGTTTTAAATGGCATGTTAAAAGGGGCTCCTGGCAGCTCAGATATAAATTATGTTATGGGCGCAGTCTGTGATGGCAAGGAAGATAATACGGCAGCCGTCATACATTTTAAAAAGGTGATGCCGGATTCAAGGTTTTATCAGAACGCGGTCATTCATATTGCCTTTTTATACCAGAAGCAGGGAAAGATTAAGGATGCTATAATTTATTTAAATACTATTATTAAAAGTAATCCTGACGATCCTGAGCTTATGCTCTATCTTGGCACATTTTATGAGGAGACCAAAGAATATGAAAAGGCGGAAAAAGCGCTTAAACAGGCTCTTGAAATCGATTTAGACAACAGCAGGCTCCATTTTCGTCTGGGAGTTGTTTATGACAAGTGGGGCAGAAAAGATGATTCAATAAAAGAGATGAAGGCCGTGATAAGTCTTGACCCGAAAAATGCCAATGCATTGAACTATCTTGGTTATACTTATGCTGATTTGGGAGAAAATCTTGATGAGGCGGAACGTCTAATCAAAGAAGCGTTAAAATACAAACCTGACGACGGCTACATTATAGACAGCCTTGGATGGGTATATTTTAAAAAAGGGGATTTCAAAAAGGCACTAAAATATCTAAAAAAGGCGGTCGATCTGGTTCCTGACGATCCTGTTATACTGGAGCACCTTGGAGATGCCTACATGAAAACAGACAACAGGGCAAATGCTCTTAAATTTTACAAACAGTCTCTTTTGAATAAGAAAAACGATACAATTGAACTTGAAAAGAAGATTGAGGAATTGAGGGATTAGGGGCTGGCTCACGCAAAGGCGCAAAGGCGCTAATGGTAAAAACCAGTATAGCACAACTATTTGGAATGCGGATGAATTTCGAACCGGCGCTTAATGACAGCATATCATGCATGCATTGGCAGTAAATTTTAAATATTTTTTGCGACTTTGCGACTTTGCGTGAGGTAAAAAAGAAAATTATGACTGAGAATGAGATTGCTAAGATAATTGTTGATGTAGCATTTCAGGTTCATAAAAGGTTGGGGCCAGGGCTTCTGGAAAGCGTATATGAAGTTATTCTTGCATATGAATTGAAGAAGAGAGGGTTGATAGTTAAACGACAAGTACCGGTTCCAATTGTTTTTGACGAAATAAAATTTGATGAGGGATTCAGGGCAGATCTGATTGTAGAAGAGAAAGTCATTGTAGAGCTCAAGTCTGTTGAAAAAGTTAGCCGTGTACACAAAAAACAGTTGTTGACGTATCTGAGGCTGGCTGACAAAAGGTTGGGATTGTTAATTAATTTTGGAACTGAGCTAATTCGCGATGGTATTTCAAGAGTTGTCAACGGATTATAGTTTTAAAATCTTTGCGCCTTTGCGCCTTTGCGTGAGAAAATGAATTTGGCAATGAAACATGCAATTATTCTTTTTGCTGCTGTTTTTTTTCTTTCTGCCTGCGGTAGCATTTCATGGATGGCTTCGAAAAAATCATTGGTTTCCGAAGAGTTACATGAAGCCGCAAATTTGCTTTTGTCTCTGAAAAATAAAAACAGCAAGTTAAAAACATTCAAGGGCGCAGGAAAGGTCACATTTTGGGGAAAGGGTAAAAAAGGGCTTATTTCCAATATTGCATGGGTCGGATCAGAGCCTGATAAAATCAGGTTTGCGATGCGCAGCCTTTCCGGGCAACCGGTTGTCAGCCTTGCATGCGACGGCACGTGGCTGTATTTTGTATCGCATACCGAGCAGCGTTTTTATAAAAAACCTTCCAAAAATTTCACCCTGAAAAAATTCATTTCAATCCCGATCAAATCCCGCGACATTGTTTCAATTTTAGCCGGCCAAATTCCGGTTGCTGAACATGATTTTGCAATGATTAAAGAAAACAGATCTAAAGATGGATATCTCCTTATTTTAAAAAAGGATTGGGGGAATGTTGTTGAGAAGATATACCTTGATGAAACCAGGACAACTGTGCGAAAGCTCGAGATGTTTGACCTAAACGGCTTATTATTGTACCAGGCAGAATTTATCAGGATGCAAAATATTAACGGCTATCTTGTTCCATCACAGCTTTTTTTTTCAGGCGCAAATGGAGACAGCTTTCAGCTTAATATTAACAGATACTGGGCAGATGTTTCAATTTCGCCATCGGTATTTGTTTTGACTCCGCAGAAAGGATTAGGGGATTAGGGGAGTGATTAATTTACAAAAATGCAAAACTTGAATAACAAAAATACGCTGAATATTATAAAGGATGCCCTGAATAAGCGTGAAACCGAAACCCTGTCACATCTGGCAACGCTTAGTTCGTGCGGCTTGCGACATCTACAGGAAGATCGTCTGAAGGGCGGATATCGCCAGGCCTTTTCTGTGGATGTTGATCGCATTCTTCATTCTCTCGCATATACACGATATATCGACAAAACCCAGGTCTTTTATCTTATTAAAAATGATCACATTACACACAGGGTGCTTCATGTTCAGCTTGTGTCAAAAATTGCCAGAACTATTGGACGTTTTTTAGGATTAAACGAGGATCTTATAGAGGCGATAGCCCTTGGTCATGATATCGGCCACCCGCCTTTTGGACATGATGGCGAAAGATTTTTGTCCGAACTTTGCAAGGCTAACAATATCGGATATTTCGTGCACAGCGTTCAGAGCGTTCAATTCCTGGACAGGGTTGAACGCAAAGGAAAAGGATGGGACCTGTGTCTTCAAACCCTTGACGGAATACTGTGTCATGACGGCGAAATACATGATCAAGCGCTTGAACCTGAAAGGAATAAGTTATTTGAACAGCATCAAAACGAGATATCATGCAAAAAAGCCGATCCTGAAATAAAGCTCATTCCCATGTCTTCGGAAGGGTGTGTTGTTAGAATAGCGGATACGATAAGTTACATCGGCCGTGATATAGAGGATGCCATCCGGCTGGA
>JACNLL010000033.1:0-1083 GCA_014381545.1 Candidatus Desulfaltia bathyphila | reverse complement strand
TATTTAAAGGATATTGAAAAAGAAAATCGTTCCTCAGTGATATTTACACGTTTTTTAAAGGATATGTCTGAAGAATATATTAACGATCACAGCAAAGAGGAGATTGTCAGGGATTTTATTGCCGGCATGACCGATAGCTATTTTTTGAGACAGTCGCCGAATGGATTAGGGGATAATTTTGAATTTTGAGTGTTGAATTTTGAGTTTAAGGAATTAGGAAATTAGGGAAAGAGAATAAAGGGATTAAGGATTAGGGGATAATTTTGAGTTTTGAGTGTTGGGTTTTGAATTGAAGGGATTAGGGCTGAAGGTCATTTGAACCATTGAACTGTGAACCGGGAAATGTATAAAGAACGCGCTTATCGAAATCTTGTGGCCCGGGATAATCTGGTCTCCTTTCGGGTGGCTGTAAAGGAAACCGATCTGTTTGTGCACGCCGCAAAACAGCTTGAGGATGTTACAAGGGAGCTGGTCCTTAAGCATAGAGGGTATCTTGAAGCATATATACATGAAAATCAGGAATTTGCAAAGACCCTCGAACCATATCGTATAAACGGCCCTGCTCCGATCATAATAAAAGAGATGGCAGCAGCCAGCGAAAAAACAGGCGTGGGCCCAATGGCTGCCGTTGCAGGCGCAATTGCCGAGCATGTAGGCAAAGGTCTTTTATCATATACAGATGAGGTGGTTGTGGAAAACGGCGGGGATATTTTTATAAAAACAGATTCCCCTGTTACAGCCGGTATTTTTGCCGGGCAATCACCTTTTAGCATGCATATTGGATTGCGTGTTGACCCAATGGGAAAACCTGTTTCAATTTGCACATCATCCGGCACAATCGGTCATTCATTAAGTCTGGGAAAGGCTGATGCGGTTTGCGTTGTATCGAAGTCCGGTTCCCTGGCTGATGCGGCTGCAACATCGATCGGCAACCATGTAGCATCAAAGACAGATATTCAAAAAGCAATAGAGTTTGGGAAAAATATTGAAGGAGTTACAGGACTTGTAATTATTATGGGTGATAGGATTGGGCTATACGGAAAGGTGGAGATGGTGCCGCTAAAAGCAAAAAAAGGTTGAGTT
>JACNLL010000099.1 GCA_014381545.1 Candidatus Desulfaltia bathyphila | reverse complement strand
GCTCACTCAAAATTAAAATTCCAATGCGTAAATGGGCACATATGGGAAGCAAAACCAAATTCTATAAAGAATGGGACATGGTGCCCTGAATGTAATACATCTGTCGGTGAAAATCTAGTACGACTTATTCTTGAACAAATATTCCGTTCGAGCTTTCCTAAAAGTTACCCTCCTTGGCTAAAAAGCGATGAAGGATCACAGCTTGAACTTGACGGTTTTTGCGAGGATTTGGAAATTGCCTTTGAGCATCAAGGAGTTCAGCACTTATTTCCAAAGGGAATGTATTCAAAATCATTTGAGCGTAGAATTACTTTAGATGAAAAAAAACGAGAATTGTGCAACTTATATGGTGTGCGCCTTATAGAAATCGAACAAGCAGGTGAAAAAAAGGAGTTTTCCGAGATATTATCTGAAATAAAGCAAGAGTGCTCTCGCATAGGAATAAGTCTTCCAGAAAATTTGGATTTAAATGGATTTGATGCAAATGCAGCATATATAAATGATAAAAGCCTAGAGCTTAAAAAGGTTCAAGAAATAGCCATGCAAAAAGGCGGGGCATGTTTATCTGAGATTTACGGAGGGCACTACTTTAAGTTGGAATTTCAATGCAAAGACGGACATCGCTGGAAGACAAATCCTGCTACAATCAAAGGTGGAGGATGGTGTCCTACCTGCGCCAGACTTAATAGTAAAGGAAGAAAGCCAAAATATAACTTGGATGATATGATAGCACTTGCAAAGAATAAAGGCGGAAAATGCATAACACGAGAATTTCACAGTGTATCAGTAAAAATGGAATGGGAATGCAAAAATGGACATAGATGGTTTGCGTTTCCGTATTCGATAATTAAGGGTACTTGGTGTAAACGCTGTGCTGCTTCAGAAAGAAACAGTCGACGAGGAAAAAATTACTAGTGGGAGTTCATCTTAAAATTTATGGCCAACAAAAGGATTGACCAGACCGGCTAATATCGCGCCTTTCACAAAGTTTTGAAACATACGTTACGTTTTAGTCTTTTCCAACATCCATCAATATGCACCGCCGGACTGGTCATCCATAGCGTTATGCCATAAGGGGGTGGGAACAATACGATGTTAAAAATATTAGAAGTTTCAATTTTTTGTCTTCTCTTCGGGTTCCTCTCAGGATGTGCTTCATCCATTGTTGATGGGGAGCATATTTGTACATCATCTACGGCCCTTTCAGCTAAGGCACCGGATGCACCTATTGAGGTTTACTTTTCTGATAAGGCACCAACGCGAAAGACTACAGAAGTGGGTAGAGTTCTCAGCCGCGCATGGGTGATAGAAAAGGGCATTGATGAGTTGAAGAAACAGGCGCGCAAATTAGGCGCTGATGCGGTCACAAATGTTAGGTACGAGCGAAAATTCAGCGTCGATTATCTTCAAGATCTCTATTTCATTACCGGCGACGCTGTCATTTGGCAATACTAACTAACTGAAACATCAGGACTAACAAACCCGCTCAAGAGGGACGCTCCGCTTTGCGGCCTTTAGCGGCCTTATTATGCGTGAGGAATCATGAATCAGCATTACCTGAAATCATCGTTCCGAGAAAAGCTCATCGAGCATTTGTTCATAGGTGAGTTGCTTAAGCATTCATGGCTCGAAGGTGGCTGTTCGCTTGAATTCGCAAAGCCTGAAGTGGATAATCAAGGCTATGATCTGATCGCAGAACAAAATGGAATTATTCGTCACATACAATTAAAGACATCCCACCTTAAAGCGCGAACAGCAAAACAGAAAGCACATATCGCTTTGTCGAGTAAACCCTCTGGTTGTGTCATATGGGTATTTTTTAACGAGCAATCGATGGAATTGGGGCCGTTTCTATTCTTCGGTGGCTCAGCCGGTTTACCCCTTCCCAGCTTGGATGGCTTTAAGGTAGCAAAGCATACCAAGGCCAACGCAGAAGGAATTAAAGCTGAGCGCCCAGAAATCCGAGAAATACCAAAAAGTCAATTCCGTAAGTATGAGACGGTGCAGGAAATTTATGAGTTGCTTTTTATAAACGCATAATCGGGTAAGGGGGAGTTTCTCTCTCCCCCTCCCCACACCACATAGCAAGCGGGTCCGCACTATGCGGTTCCCCGAGAGTTTTAAAATACTGCCCAACTTCTGACTGTATTCCAAGGCTGGCTATGGCCAACACGCCGAATATTATTGGCTCCCCCTGTCGGGTTCATCGCCTTTTCGAGTATGACCGGCTCCTCCCTGCTCTCAAAGGTTCGGCCCTTCACCATGTCCTGCCTATTAGAGCAGGCATTCGGCTAATATGGCCTCTGCTGACTTCTGTCCGATCAACCTTATGAGTTGCCCCATAAAGCACTGCCTTACAATGCCTCATGCTTACCAATCCTGAATGGCTCCTCTTTGTTTTGTCTCTCGATATCAGGCGGGATGCTCTCATGATATCGCCGGGACTTGATAAGCCGGTTGCCCCAACCGGCATTTTCACCGAATGGTAGAATGAAACATCAAAAGCCGCATGTCGAACAGATCTCCCCGGATAAGAACGTGAACTTTCGCTACACAACCGCAGCATTTACCATATCTCCTGAACCCTGGGCTTCGTCATGTGGTGCTAACTCACCCGGAAACTTGGCCTTGTATGCTGTTTCTGTTCGTCGGCTCATAGCTTTGCACTCCAGGTTGCCGCTCCTTTTCAGTCGCTCTCGCCTGCGGCTCGCCTTCCGCTTTGCTCCAGCCCTTCAGACAGAACCTCACGGAAACGCCCTTGCCTTCGGCTAATACTTTTGTTAATATATCAAAATATTAACAGGATTCACGTATAGGGGACTTTCACCCTATAAGTTCACGCCCATGCCGGGCGTACACCAACGGGTGAACTTGACGCCTAAAACCGGCGCAAGTTACCCTTCGGTGTCTAAAATCAGAGGCAAAAAAGGCTTGTTGCTATTTTCCTGAAAATTGCTTAAGATACTTAAAATTACAAATTTAATAATTAAAAAGACAATTCAGAATGAAATCTTTACAGGAAGATCTCCAGACACCCAAGAAAAACTTAGATGAATTTGCAGATGTTACCAAGAGAGTTTTGGACTATCTGCCAAATATTGTTTCAGAAAGAGTTGAAACAAGAGATTACACGATATTATCTTCCGTAGTTGCTGGCACAACAAAATTTGCCAGGCCGGTTAATAACAATTTGTTCATCAATGAAATCGAAGAATTTAAGAAAAGTTACAAATCATTTCTTGAGGCTCTCAAACAAATCAAGAATGGAAAAAAGATAAAAAGAGAAGATTATTCCACAATAGATGCTGTAGTATATACCATACAACAATCCATAGGGGTTGGCATGGATTTTCTTTGCAATCCCAACAGCGCCAGGAAACACGTTGGAAATAGGTTTGAAGAATTAATTCGTAATATTGTTTCTCAAGCAGGAATTACAAATGATAAAGTTGTGTTCAAAATTCCTTATCCATCAGAGGAAGGTGAAAAATTATATTCCTGCGAAACAGATATAATTCTGTCTCCTCATGAAAGAGTAAAATCGAACATAAAAACAATAAACGAGGATGAAATTGTAATCTCTTTGAAAACAACATCAAAGGACAGAATGGGAAAAATCTTTCTTGATAAACTTCTTATGCAGAAATTCGCTGAGCATCCTGTAAAAGTGGTTGGAATATTCTTGAATGATGTTCAGAGGAAGAATACAGATAAAATCAGTTACACTTTTGTCTCCGGCTTATTTATGGTCTATACGAAATTTCTAATCCAGCTGGAAGGTGTTTATTTTATTGATCCACCCCCAATCACCAAGACCGCTCCTTACAATGAGCACATTTCTCCATTTTCACAATTTATTGCCAATGATATTTGGGAGGTATTATCCCCTTAATTTTTTCCTTCTCTCAATAATCTCTGCTTCTTCGCTGTTATCAGCAATTCTTGCAATATGTTCTCTATTTAATAACCTTCTTCTTATGATGCTGCAATATTCAATATTTGTCTCACTGCCTAACCATTTTCGGTTAAAAGCTTCGGCAACGGCATATGTTGTGCCGGAACCGCCGAAAGGATCGATGACCGTTCCCTCTGGATTTGAAGAGGCAAGAACACATTTTTTTACCAGTTCGACAGGTTTTTGGGTGGGGTGATGTTCTCTTTCCCAAGAGCTATTTGATAAGGTGGGGATTTCAAATACATCTTTCGGTTTTGCGCCTTTGGGATGAGGGGTCCAAATATATGATTTCCCGTTCCCATATTGCGATGTCTTTGCCTGGGGATGTTTAGGATATTTTAGGGTATGAAGATTATATGAAACTCTAACATCGTCAACATTAAAAATAATTTTCTTGCTTTTTCTAAAATGTAATAAACTTTCATGTGATCGTCCCCAATCATTGGCTAAATTGGCTTTGTTACGATAATACCAAACCAACCACTTACACCCCTTGAAAAGACTACTTGCGGCCCATTTAATGTCAGCTAGTATCTCAGAAAATCCACAAATATATAAACTTCCACGTGGTTCAAGAATTCGTTGTGCCTCTCTAATCCATTCCATACTCCATTCAACGTATTTTTTTTGGGATTCAAATGTATCCCATTCAGCCTTTTTAATATTGTATGGAGGGTCGGCGAATATAAGTTGAACAGATGAAGTCTCAAGACTTTTAAAAAATTTTATAACATCTTCATTATATAGTTTGCCGAGGCTTGTCTCAAAAAAAGGATCAATTTGATATTGTAAAGAATTAATGTAGTCGGTTAAGTATGCTTGTCCCATTTCTTTGACAACAAATTTGACTTGATCTTCTTTATAAATGCGGTAATTATTAATTGGGTGCCTTTGAGAAGGAAATTTTCCTGCTTTATCCCATCTTCTCAAGGTTCCTGTGCTTACACCGAGAATTTTTGCCGCCTGACTAATGTTTAAGTAATTTTCCATCATTATATCCTAATGTAATAAAGGTTATAAAACATTATACATCGTTACATTATTCAACCTTATACATATTTTAAGCTGCTATGTCAAATATTTTTTTTAAGTCAGATGACATAAGCGGAATAAATATAAGCCTTAATGTTTTAATATTACGGTAGAACGAATAAGGATAGATCCGTGAGAGCGAAGCGAACCACGATCTTATCCGGTTGT
>JACNLL010000097.1 GCA_014381545.1 Candidatus Desulfaltia bathyphila | reverse complement strand
AAAGTGTCAGGTCATTGCGAATGATATCGGTGTTGGAGAAGGTGATATTATATTATTACGAAGCTGTCAGAAGTAATATTTTGCAAAGCAGGCAGCTTTGTAATCGTACGGCTTTTCTCCGAATTCGCTGTGGTAGTTACCGTGAAACACGGTGAATTTGAACTTGAGCTCAAGGTTTGATATCGGTTCATATAACAATTCCGGTGTTAATGAATAACTTTTGTCCTCAGCATTGAAGATAATATTCATGGAAGGGGTGAAGTAAAGTATATTAAAAGGTTCTTTTTGGGTAATCTTGAGATACAAATATTGTTCCATAAAATTTTTATCACTGTAGTATGCTTTTGTGTAACTGAGACTTTTCTTCAGGTTGCTTTCCGCGCCTGTTGTCTGGTAAATATTATATCCGTTTTGAATGTAGTTGTAATACGCGCCTATTTCCTCTTTGCTGAATCCGGTTCCATTTTTATAATATTCAAATATAAATGTTGTGTCATTTCTGTTTAGATAACGAATCCCCAAAAGATAACTTGCAGCATCTGATTGCCTAATGTGCAGAATACCATTACTGTCGATATACTTCTTTTCAAAATTATTAATAAATGCTGTTTCGCCGTGCAGTTCAAAGTTAGTCGTAAAATTTCTTGAAAAATCTACCCCTATCCTGTCATCAATGCTTTCTCCCGCAAGAAACATAATATCTATGTCAGTATCATATGCCAGGAAGTATAGCTTTCCCGCAAAATTCAGATGGTCTGTTTCCCCAAAACCGCTGTTAAGATCATTATAAACAGGAATGATTACCGGTGTGAAAGCGATGGTTTTGATGCGCCCTGAAAGGCTCTTTATATAATCAACAGATACTATTGAATAACCCTCAAGGGATGTTTCGGGATCGTCCGGGTCTTTTGGCCTGCTTGTAAAGGCAGCCGGATTCCACGCATAACCTTTACCCCACTTCATCACCTTTTTTCCGGCTTCAATAGTAAAAGAAGGTGTGGCCTCAAACGAAACACCCCCTTCGTATAATTCTGTTTCATCATCCCACCCGAGATAATTCTGTGTCATGTTGGTGTTTGTTTTTATATACAGCTTTGCGGAGTCTTTTTTGTAATCCCCTTCCAACTGCAAAGTAATATCGTATGAATCGACAGAGGAACCTTCTTTACGGTTATAAAACTTCTGGTAATAAAGCGCTGCATTCTTGTTTAGGCTATATATTGTATAACCGGCTTCGATATTTCCGCCGATATGATATGGCTTATCTTTGGTATCGGGTATTTCAAAATCATATTCACCGGCAAGCGCGTTAAGGGGAAGGAGGAGATATGCAAGAACATAAAACAGGATAATAATAACAGCCTGTTTAGACATAAACATCCTTATCGGAGACCATCAATTCTTGGCATATAGTTTAAGGTGAAGACCTCGTCCGGCAAATCCTTCTTTTTCATCTTTGCAAAAATCATAATTGATTTATACCCTTTATAGAGCGGGCTGTCTGTCTCGATTACGGCAGGGCGAACAATACCGCCTCCAAAATCTTTGACCTTTTTAAAATATAAAGTTTTAATAAGCATTCCCGATGAAGCGAAGCATTCTGTTTTGTCCGGAAGAAGTCTTTTACCATAAACCCACATTTTTAGTCTGTCATAGGCAACGGTATTTGTCTTTGCTTTAAGATAAAGGATATATCCTTTGTCTGTCGCTTCAACCTTTTCACAGTTGTATTCTACACTGTAATCAAGACGCATAATATCCGAATTGTTGAACACCCCTCCGGTTACCGACTGTAAACTGGTTATACGGATAGGCTTGCCTACATTCGGAATATAAAGCCACATGTTTTCCCCGATTCGCAGGGTACTCCTCCCCTTTTCACTGGCAGGAGATAGAAAGACAGATGCCATCTTTTCCTTGCCCTTTTTGACAGCGTACATGACAAACTCTTTTTTTGAGCCGTCCGGTTCAATATTTATCAGCTTTCTGTACAGTTCATAACTTTCCGGGTTGAGGTTGCGATCAACCTGTTTCAGCAGATCATTGCCGTCTATGGCAAAGGTTAATGGAACGGCGGTTATAAGACAAATAATAATTACAATAAAGATTCTTTTTTTCATGTATTACCTCAAAAGTTCATGGTTTATGGTTCAATGTCCAAAGGTTATAGGGAACATCCTTTTATTAGAGCTCTTCAACCGGGAACCGTGAACCGTGAACCGTTCAACCCAAATTTTATACATGCCCCAAAGCATCAACCGGTTCCATCTTTGAAGCCTTGTATGCAGGTTGCAAAGTGGCAAAAACCGAGATCAGTAATACTATTGCCGTCACCCAGACCAGCTCTGAGAGGTTGATTGTCGGAGACAATAAATAAATGGTATTACGGCCAAAAGCAAACGGGATCTTGTAAATGTTTAGAAAATAAATCCCGACAATTCCGATAATGTTGCCGACCAGGGTACTGATAAATCCGAGAGATAATCCTTCGGCAAGAAAAAGGCCCATAATCTTACCGGGTGCAGTTCCTATGGCTGACATTGTGCCGATTTCCCTGACCCTTTCGTAAACAGACATCATCATAACATTTAAAACGCTTATAAGGACAATAGCGATCATAATCAATTTCATGCTTATGGTCATGAAATCGATCATCTTTGCTATATTTGCAAAAGGAGAAAGTGTTTCCCATGTATGTATTTCAAAGGCCGGTTTCCCTTTTTTATTTTTAAACTCTGCCAGAGCAGATTCAAGGTCTGTGTAAACATCGTCGAGTTTATCAAATTCTTTAATTCGCAGGGCAATTTCTATAGTTTCTGGCTGTTCCATTCGAAGCAAAGATTGAGCATCCTTTATATGCATATACCCTTCCTTGCCCTGGGGACCGACCAGACTTTCGATAACCCCTGCAACCGTGAAATTCAGTCCGTTTACAGAGCCATCCTTGTTGTTGGCTACAAGCACCACAGGGTCTCCAATTTTGATCTTCAGCCCTTTGGCCAGTTTTTCAGGAATAATGATTTCTCCCTGTTTTAGCAGAATATCAGGTATTTCACTGCCACTGAATTTCATGCGATCACTGACATTGGGGCAAACTTTTATTTCCTTTTTTGGATCAATAGCATTTAAGCGAACGTTGGTGGTTTCTTTAAAATTACTCAGCATAGCGCTAAGCTTTATTCTTGGTGAATAAGCCTCAATATCCGGATTCTCCTTGAATACTTTTTCGAGCGTTTTGTAGCCTTTTTGATTAATGGTCAGGTTCAGCGGACTGGTATCGATAGAAGATACATAGCCTTTTTTGTGAATTTGCATCTGGGCAAGATTAGAGTCGGTAATCTGGCCGATCATTATTGCTTTAAATGAACCTGCAAGACCGGAAAAAAGGATAACCATCAACACGCCTAATGTGATCAGCATGGAGGTCAGCAAAGTTCTTCGCTTATATCGCATCAGGTTTCGCAGAGCTATTTTAAAAATTCGAATCATTATATTTCTCCTTCATTATTTTTCTTTGGTTAAACAAGTTTTCCGTCTTCTAATGTATGAATAACCTCAGCTTCTTTCATGACTCCGGGATCATGAGTGGAAAAGATAAATGTAGTTTTGAATTCATCCCGCATGTTGCGCATAAGACGAATGACATTTACAGCGGATTTTTTGTCCAGGTTTGCAGTTGGCTCATCTGCAAGAACAAGTTTTGGCTGTGTTACCAGAGCCCGTGCCACTGCGATCCGCTGCTTCTGCCCACCTGAAAGCTGGTCGGGAAATTTATCTTTCTGATCAAGCATCCCTACTGATTCAAGAACTTTTAGCACCTTTTCTTTTCGTTTTGATATTGATTCATTTTTTATCATCACAAGAGGATATTCGACATTTTCATAGGCGGTGAGCACCTGAAAAAGGTTGAATGCCTGAAAAATAAATCCGAGGGTAGAGCCCCTGAACGCTGCGCGCTGCCTGCGGTCAAAAGTATCCACCTGCTCCTTGCCGATAAATACCTTTCCCTTTGTAGGCTTGTCCAGACATCCGATGAGGTTCAACATGGTGGTTTTTCCGCTTCCCGAAGGTCCTACAAAAGTAACAAAGGCTGCTTCATCAATGGAAAGGGTTACATCCTGCAGTGCTTTTACCTGCACTTCACCTGTCTGGTAAATCCTTGAAACATTATCAATCTGAACCAAAGCCATAATTTTCTCCTTTTTTTAAAGCAGCTTGAACTAATATTGATGGTTTCATAAAAAATCGAAGAAAAATCACTTAATTTTGCTTTAAAACCTTTTTTACAGCATCATTAACACTGCCTTTAAACTCAAAATGAGTTTTGCCGCTATTTTTCAACGCATCAAGCATTTTGGAACCAAATGACTCTGCAACTATGATATCTATGTCTCTTTGGACAAGGAAATTTGCCGCTAAAGGTCCGGCGCCACCACTTCTATCCCTGTAAGGGTTATCGATAACCTCAATCAATTCTCCTTTGTTATCAAAGATATGATAATAAGGACATCTCGCAGCCATATCGCTTACAGATGCTTTTGCAGTTTTACTATCGGCCGCAACCGCAATTTTCATATTTTCCAGCTCGGCAGCATTAACCATAACCGGACAAAGAAGTAAGATCGCAAGGCTTATAAGAATCATTTTTTTCATATTAAATTCCTCCTTATATTTTTCAAAGGTCTCCCTTATTGGTTTTTTAATCCTGACCTTTTACTTATTAATACAATCACAAGGCAACTTTTCTTTCACTTTTATACAAGTATTATCAAATAAATGCAAAAAAAAGATAAAATAACAATAAATTTGTCGTATGAGCCTTTTTTTTGTTGATAGATTTTAAATTTGAAGTAAGGAATTTAGTGTGATATATATTGTGTCTGAACGAAAAGTTCGTTCAGACACGATATTTGGATAACAAAATTCAGGGTTTTCGTTCAGGCACTAATTAGTTTATGTTTCCATGATAAAGCAACAAGGAGAATATTATGGAGGAGTTAAAAAAAAGCATTGTCATACCGCTTGATGGTTCAAAAAATTCGTTGAGATCATTGGATTATCTTTATCTTATATTTGGCGCTGAGCATAAAATGCATGTCCATCTTCTGTATGTCATGCCATCTTTGCCGCCGCTGTTAACAGACGATAAAACAATGGACAGGAGGATCAGGTCGGCGCTGGCTTCGGTTAAAAAAAAGAATAAAGAAATAGCCGAGCGGGTTTTAGCGGAAGCTGTAAAAATTCTTATTGATAAAGGTTTTGATGAAGAGAATATTAAACCGCATTACAAGCAATGCGAAAGTACTATTGCCAGAGATATTCGCTTTTGGGCAAAAAATAAAAGG
>JACNLL010000029.1 GCA_014381545.1 Candidatus Desulfaltia bathyphila | reverse complement strand
GTTCCTCCGTGGATAATCGAACAATATGCTTTTTCATAGCTTTCCTCAAGGTTTGTGCATGATAAGGGGTTGTTTTGAGGAAATATACTATTTATCAAGATAAAAGTCAACCTATATACCCAATAAATTTTAATTGACATGACACTAGCTCGCTTCGCTCGAAATTGGTTGAGTAGTCGAGTCGTCGAGTGGTTCAAGGACTCTTACAACTCGACGACTCGACTATTTAACGACTCGACTAAATAAATCCAGCATAAGGCTGAGCAGGGCTGGTATCAGGAATATGGTAAAAACCGTTGAAACCAGAAGGCCTCCTACTACTACGCTCCCGAGTCCCCGGTAAAACTCAGAGCCGGCGCCCGGAAACAGCACCAGGGGAAACATTGCGAATATGGTAGTAATACTGCTCATGTATATCGGTCTTATGCGTGTACGCACAGATTCTGCAATTGCATCGCGCGGCGCCATATTTCCTTCCCGGATATTATTTAAGGTTTGATGGACAATTAGGATAGCATTGTTTACTACAACACCGACCAGAATTACAAAACCGAGCATTGTAATTATGTCAAGCGGTTGATAGGTGATAAAAAGATTCACCAGGAAGAGGCCTGCAAATCCGCCGGCTGCTGCCAGAGGCACACTAAACATAATGATAAAAGGATAGAAAAAATTTTCAAACAGAGCCGACATAAGCAGGTAGCTGATAACTATCGCAAGGATAAAATTCAACTTAAGAGCCTTTCTTGTGCGTGTTAAATCATCGGCAGTGCCTCCGAGTTTAACGCTATAGAGGTTAGAAAGAGCGCCGCCTGCCTTGATCGGCCCGACAACCTTTTCCCTCACAGTCTCCATGGCTGTCTCGAGCGGCATCTCCCTCGGGGGTATAACCATGATTGTTATAGCACGCTGGGAGTCTATATGGTTAATCTGGACAGGCCCTTCTTCAAGACCTATATCTGCCAGAGACCCTATAGTTACCTTTTTTCCGGTAGGAGCAATTATCGGCAGGCCGGCAATGTCTTGAATATGCTCAAGCTTTCCATCCTTGTTTTTTACAACCAGGTCTATTTCATCACCGTAAAGGCGGTAATTACTGGCTTTGGCGCCATCTACAAGCACATCTAAGGTTAAGCCAAGATCATAAGTGGTCATTCCGATACGGGTTAACCTGTCCCGGTTCGGGATAAGGCGCATCTCAGAATTTCCAAGATCCAGGCCGGGTATCGGGCGTATCTGTGCGCCGGGCAGCGCCTGAGCCACACTACCGAATATCTGTTTTCCGAGGTTTATCAGTTGAGAAAGGTCAGGGCCTTTTATTTCTATCTCAATAGATCTTCCCTTGCCTATGCCGTGTGAAAACAGACCGGGTTGCTGAACGATTGCTATCATGCCGGGAATTTTTCCAAGCACACTATATACATAGGGAAGCAGTTCCCTGGTCCTCTCCTGAACCTTTGAAATAATTCCCATAAATGCGCTCTGTCCCCATGCTACATAAAAAAAATTTTTTAACGGAGGAAGATTAAGCTGTTCAGCGGCCTTGCTTTTCCCGTCGTGTTCAATTAATGGAAGAATGTCCGCTTCTATGGTTTCCGCTATATTTTCGAGTTCACCTAAATTGTATCCTGGTGGCGGTAAAAGAATACCGAACAACATTTCACGATTTCCCTGAGGCAGGTATTCGGTCTTTGGAAGCAGCGCCAAGGAAAGACCTATTGCCAGAAATACCATTAGAACAATCAGGCCCAGGCGGGCTGACACACGTCCGCACATCCAGTATACAAATTTCGTGATAACATCGACAAAACCTTTGGCAAAACCGGAAAAAATCCAAAATTTTCTCAGCGATGCATCTTTGCGTTCAACTTTTCCCAGTATTTTTGCAGAAAGTGTTGGAATTGCTGTAATAGAAATAATCAGGCTCAATACAACAGCGCTGCTGATAGCTATCGCAATATCACGAAACAGTTGGCCCGCTTCTTCCTCCACAAAGATAATGGGAAAAAAAACAGCAACAGTGGTCAGAGTGCTTGCCAGAACAGCTCCCCACACCTCAACTGTGCCATCATAGGCAGCCTTTGAACGGGTTTTACCCATCTCTCTGTGGCGAAATATATTTTCAAAAACTACGATTGAGTTATCAACTACCAGTCCAACGGCAAAACTCAAACCAGCCAGGCTGACCACATTAATATTTCTTCCAAAAAGGGTCATAATGAGAAAAGTCCCTATCACGCTTATCGGGATAGCAACCGATACAATAACGGTGCTGGCAAAATTTCTCAAAAACAATAGAAGCACGATAACCGCAAGGGTGCCGCCTAAAAAAATATTCTTCCTTACTATGTTGATGGCGCTGTAGATATAGCCTGTTTCGTCGTACGCCCGAATAATCTCGAGCCGTCTTTCTTTTAATATGCCGTCATTCAGGTCCTTGAGAACTTCCTTAAGCCTTTCCATTACAATCAGTACATTGGAACCTGGTTCACGAACAGCGCTCATGACTATGGTTGGAACACCTTCATGTCTTACAACCACATCCATATCTTCATAACCGAGCCGCACTCCGGCAATATCGCCAACAGCCACAGGCATACTGTTTACCCTTTTTATTATGACTTTTGAGACATCCTCGATGCTTTTATACTCTCCTACTGTGCGGGCGATATACCGGCGTTTGCCCTCATCAAAGTTTCCGGCGCTGATATTATTATTCTCTATATCCAGGGCTCGCATTAGTTCTGGAATCGTTATTTTACGCGCAGCAAGCGCTTCCTGATCAATAATTACCTGAAGCTCCCGTTCCCGTCCTCCATAAATGTTTGCGGACGCCATTCCGGCAATCCTCTCAATGCGGGGCTTTACATGCTTATCGATAAAATCGTATTCCTGTTTCAATGACCCTTTATATCCATCAAGAGAGCGCAATATCATCCAGGCTATAGCATTTTCATGCCTCCCTCCCGACTTTATCAACGGCTTTTCAGCGTTGTCCGGATATTTCCTTACCTGATCGAGCTTGTTGGATACCCTGAGCAAGGCTTCATCCGTATCCGTGCCTATCTCGAACATAAGGTTAATATAAGCCATGCCGTCACGGCTTTCACTTTTTATCTCATCGAGCCCCTCTAAGTTCTTAAGCTCTTCTTCCTGAACATCGACAATCTCACGCTCAACTTCCAGAGGACTGGCGCCGTTCCATCTGGTTTCAACGGAAATCTCAGGAAGATCAACATTTGGTGTCAGTTGAATAGGTATTCTGAAAAGTGAAATAAGACCGAAGAGTACGAGAAGTATCACTCCTACAGTAACGGTGACAGGCTTTTTTATAGCGGTATCTACCAGTTTCAATCCCTTAATTCCTCAATCCTTACAGTCTGGCCAGGCCTGAGGCGTTCATTTCCGCGTATTACAACCTGATCTCCGGGTTTTAAATCCCCTTTAACGCCCGCATTTCCATCATAATAGCCGATGACTTTTACATATACAGGCATGGCTTTTCCCTCTGTTACAGAAAAAACCAGCCTGTTGTTTCCCTCGACAACCACGGCATCTTTTGGTATAAGCAGAACGCTTTCCCGGCCCGGCAGGTTAAAGGTAACCATTGCCTCCATACCGCTTTTGATCTTAAGATCCGGATTTGGAAGGTTTATCCTTACAGGAAAGGTCCTGGAGTTTTGATCCCCTTGAGGAAGTACTGCATAGATCCTGCCCAAAAGAGGATCGTTTGAGATGCTTTTTACAATTATCCTGACCTTGCTTTGAGAGGAAAGCATAACCGCATAACGCTCAGGCACATCCACACTTATACGAATTTGGCTAAGATCAAGCATGGTAACTACAGGTCCGCCGCGATTAATCCATTCACCAATCTGGGCATATTCCTTGACAATAAAGCCTGAAAAAGGAGCAAAAACCTCTTTTTGTTTTATCTCATAACAAAGACGCTTTACTTCTGCCTTGCTTTGCAAAAATCCCTGCAAAATGCTGTTATGATTATATAGAGCCTCATCATATTTCCTTGCAGCGATACTATCTGCATCTTTAAGCCTGCTAAACCTTGCAAGCTCCTTTTCGGCATTTTGAAGGTTTGCTCTGATTTTCTCTCTTGCAGCTATAGCGCCTTTAAGACGAATTTCCGAATCTGTAGATCTTAACCTTACAAGCAGCTGTCCCTTTTTGACAAAGTCACCCTCTTTTACAGGATAATACTCCACAACGCCGGATACTTCCGCAGCAACAGTACTGCCGGCTATCGCTTCTGTGGTTCCCACCAGAGATATCCGGTCTGAAACCATCTTTTTCTCCACAATGGCAACCCGAACCGGAACAGGCGACGAGATTTTACTTTTGCCGGTATCGCCGGCCAGGGAAGTTGAACACGAAATAAGCAGTGTCGACCCTAAGAGCAATAAGAATTTAAAAGAAGAAAACTTAAAATTCACTTTTAGCATTAACCACCTCCGGTTGCTGCAATAGCCGTAAGGCTTTTATCAGTTTTTCCATGTCCTGCGGGACAGGCGCTTCAAAGGACATACTGATTTTTGTGACAGGATGACTGAACACAAGTTGCCATGCATGAAGCATTTGTCTTGGAGCTTTAATGTTTTTCAATATCTTGCGACTACAATAAACGGAATCGCCCAAAACAGGATGGTTGATTGCACTGCAATGAACTCGAATCTGGTGTGTGCGGCCTGTTTTTAAATTAATCTCAAGCAATGTTGCCTTGCAAAAACGCTCCATGACCTTCCATGATGTCTCGGCGGAACGCGTTTTTCGACTTATTGTTGACATCTTCTTTCTATCAATTGGATGCCTGCCGATCGGAAGTGAAATTGTGCCTGAATCAGGCTCTATTTTACCGTGAACAATTGCCAGGTACCTTTTTTTAATCTTTCTTGATTTGAATTGCAATGCCAGATTATTATGAGCGACCTCGGTTTTTGCGACAACCAGCGCTCCTGATGTATTCTTGTCAAGCCTGTGTACAATTCCATGCCTTATTTTTCCTCCTATCTCTTTAAGACCAGGGCAATGATAAAGAAGTCCATTTACCAGAGTTCCTCTATAGTGGCCGGGCGCTGGATGAACAACGAGTCCGGGCTGCTTGTTAATCACTATAACATGCTCATCTTCGTATATAATATCGATCTCAACAGGTTCGGGTTCAAACAAAACCGGTTCGGGAGACGGAATAAGACCGCATATTTCATCACCTTTCCTTACATGGTATCCCGGCTTTTTTAGCGCTCCATGAACAAGTATCTTCCCATTGCGGATCAAACTTGCAGAAAGTGAGCGTGAACAATCGGAAATGCAGGATGCAACAACCATATCAAGCCGCTTGCCAGCATCGTGTTCATTAACAAGGATTGAGATCTTTGCAAAACGCCCCCTTTTGCCCAATTTCTGTGTCAGGCTCAAATTTTAATCCTCGAAATATTCAACATATTCCTCCGGTTAAAATTTTCGCCTTCCTTGAACTTGAACAAAATTGAGCATTTTTCAAAGGTCTCAGATTGTGAAGCTTTTTTGTTTGGAGCGATTATGAGGGGAATATTTATTCTGGCTCATCAAATAGAGACTCTATTTTCGACATAATAGTCTTTTCGTTAGTGTTGGCAGCGATCGAAAGTTCACTTAATAACAGGTTTGTTGCGGTATCAAAAAGTTTGCGTTCCCCAAAGGACAGATCCTTTGTTACTTTAATAAAATAAAGATCTCTAAACACTTCCGCCACGTCGTAAATAGATCCGGTTTTAATTTTGTCCATATACTCCCTGTATCGCCGATTCCAGGTCTGGTTGTTAATTAGCGACTCTCGATCCTGCTTAATAACATCATATACCTTTGGGATTTCTTGTTTACTGATAATATCTCTTAACCCGACGGATTCTACATTCCAGATAGGGATCATGATAACCATACCGTTTTCAAGCACCTTCATAATGTAGAAATCATGTTTTTCATCGTTTACCACTCTGCTTTCGATTGCTTCAATCCGGCCAACTCCGTGTGCAGGGTAAACCGCAAGATCACCAACTTTAAATTTGCGAACCTTCTTATCTTTTATGGTAGCTATTTTTTCTTGCATTTTCTCGTATCGTTGAACGTCAGTATTTCTGTTACACATATCATTGATCAATTTAATAATCAACAAAGAAAAGATCGGCGTTTTAAACGCCGATCTTTTAAATCTGATGGCGTCGTAAAAAGTCAAACTCGGCGTATCTGTCATTTCGACCGTAGGGAGAAATCTTGTGTTTTCAGCAGGTTACGCAGAAAAGATTTCTCGCTTCGCTCGAAATGACAAGTTTGGGAGACTTTTTACGAATTCATCAAGTTTGTATCAAACATAATTTTTTTGTTGTTAAAACAGTTCATCGTATATTTTATACCTTTGCAAAGGATTGTTATTATTGCATCCTGAGCTTTTGTGATTATCTGATCCAGATTTTTTTTTTCATTATAACTGAATTTGCTGAGGACGTAATTAGCAACATCAATATCCTTTTCCGAAGATCCAATGCCGTGTCCTATGCCGATACGAAGACGTGAAAAATCGTTGGACCCTAAGGATTCAATTAACGATTCTATGCCGTTGTGTCCACCCGACCCTCCTTTTTGTTTTATTCGCAATGTTCCAAAGGCAAGGTCAATATCATCATGAACAACCAGAATATCCTTGCAGGATATGTTGAAATATTGTGTTATTTTATGAACGGGCCCCCCGCTTCTGTTCATAAAGGCCATCGGTTTGGCGAGGATAACATCGACGTTTTCAATAAAACCACGTCCCATCATCGCATTAAATTTTTTTTTGCCAAGCGGGATGGAAAAGGAATCTGCGACCTTATCAAGTACCATAAATCCGAAATTATGACGGGTTGCTGCATATGTTTTGCCCGGATTTCCCAGCCCAACCACAAGGGATACTTTCTTTTGAGGCATATTTAACCTTCAGTCTCAGATACCTCTTTTTCGGCGGCAGCCTCTTCAGCCTCGGCCTCTTCTTCTTCGACTTCTTCAGGCACAGCTTCTTCTACAGCCTTTGGGCTGACTATTGTTAGTACCGTAAAATCAACATCTGCCGGGATCTCAATGTTATCTTTCAATGTAATGCTTTTAACATGCACAGAATCACCAACATCAAGATCGCTAATATCGACCTCAATTGATTCCGGGATTTCAAGTGGCAGGCATAATACCTCCAGTTCACGCCTTATAATCTGCAATATGCCTCCCAGTTCAACACCCTTTGATTTTCCTTTGGTTACAACAGGCACTTTGACCTTTATCTTACGATTCATGTCGATTTCATAAAAATCCACGTGAAGGATGTCCCGTTCAACCGGATGCGTTTGCAATTCCTTGATAATCGCTGGCTTGGTGTATGTTTTGCCGTTTTGAACTACAAGATTTAATAGTGCCTGCCCCCCCTTGCTTTTTTTGAGTGCCCGTTCAAGCTCGCTAAGATAAACGGAAAGCAAGACGGTTTTTTTGCCAGGACCATAAAGTACCGCAGGTATCTGTTTTTTTCGCCGAAGAGCGCGGGCTTGACTATTTCCAACAGATGTTCTGATATTTGTTTTAAGTTCAATTAATTCCAAAACTCCTCCTTAAAAATCAGTAGTTATTATACAAAAAGAGAGTTAACCGAATCACCTTTATAGCTTCGGATTATCGCTTCTCCAACTAATTGCGCAATAGAAAGTACCTTTATTTTGTTACATGCTTTAGCCTTGCTGTTTAATGGGATTGTATCGGTCACAACAAGGCTTTTTAAAGCAGATTTCATGATCCGGTCGATCGCCGGACCGGACAGCACGGGATGTGAGCAGCAGGCATGGATTTCCTTTGCTCCGTTTTTTGCAATAGCATCTGCTGCCTCGGTTAAGGTCCCCGAGGTGTCAACCATATCGTCAAGAATAATTGCCGTCTTTTCAGCGACATCTCCTATTACCGCCATAGCTTTGGCTTTATTGGGAGCTTCTCTGCGCTTGTCAATGACTGCAAGATCGGCATTAAGGCGTTTTGCAAATGCCCTTGCCCTTTCGGCTCCCCCTGCGTCCGGAGAAACAATGACAAGATTGTTTTTAAAATTGGCTTTAATATAATCAAGAGTAACCGGGGCGGCAAAAAGATTATCCACAGGAATGTTAAAAAATCCCTGGATCTGAACTGCATGTAAATCCATTGTAATTATCCTGTTTGCGCCGGCAACCGTCAAAAGATCGGCAACAAGTTTGGCGCCGATGGGAACACGTGGCGCTACCTTTTTATCCTGGCGCGCATAGCCGTAATATGGCATTACTGCTGTTATCCTGCTCGCCGAAGAACGCTTAAAGGCATCTATCATAAGAAGCAGCTCAACAAGGTTATCGTTTACAGGGGAACATGTTGACTGAACCAGAAAGACATCCTTTGATCTTACATTTTCATCAACTTCGATCTGTATTTCTCCATCGCTGAATTTGCCTACCTTGGCTCCGCCAAGAGGGACATTAAGATAATCGCATATTTTCTTTGCAAGAGATGGATTTGAATTTCCTGCAAATATTATAAAATCTTCCATTTTACCTGCCGTATCAAAAGGTTATCGTAAATTGAACATTTTTCAAAGGTCTCAAATTTTGGCTGGGGCGGGAGGATTCGAACCTCCGAATGCAGGAACCAAAGTCCTGTGTCTTACCGCTTGACGACGCCCCAGAATTGGTCGCCTAAACCAGCATTTCAGCCTGAAACAGCCTCCAGTTGTGTTTATTTAAGATAGAGTTATAGGCAATTCTGGCTTTGTCAAAATCAGGAAAGATGCCAAATACGGCCGGACCGCTTCCTGACATTAGAGCGCCTATTGCCCCATAGCTTAAAAGAGCCTCTTTTGCTTTGTTAACATCAGGACATATTAATGCGGCTACATTTTTAAGATCGTTGCACAAATGTTTTTTAATATCAAATATCTTTTTTTTTAAAAAAATATTTCTAAGCTTTTTGTTGCATTTTGTCAATTCTAAATTAAGGTTTTTATATATCTCTTTTGTTGAGACAGCAAATTTTGGGCAAACCAACAATATTTGAAACGGTTTCAATCCTTCATAAGCTTCCAGTTTTTCGCCGATACCTGAGACTATCGCAGGTTTCCTGAAAATAAAAAATGGGATATCAGCCCCGATTGAAAGCCCTATAGACATTAGCTTGTCTTGGGAAAGAGGTCGGCCGTAGTAGCGGTTTAAACCTAAAAGAACACTGGCTGCATTACTGCTTCCACCGCCAAGACCGGCCGCGACAGGTATCTGTTTTTCAAGCCCGATTTTCACATGTTCGTTCTTATGGACGGTCTTGAAAAAAAGATTTGCTGCTCTTACGGCAAGATTACTTTCATCTTCAGGCACTTCCGGGTTATTGCAGGATACAGTTGTATATTTTGTACCAAAAGAGAGTGAAATTGTGTCATAAAGACTTATACAGCACATAAGTGTAAACAGATCGTGATATCCGTTTTGCCTTTTTCCCGTTATCTGCAAAAAAAGGTTAATCTTTGCCGGAGAAAGAAGTTTCATACACTTTTTTTATTATGTTTTCTTTACCAATTCGTAACCGTTCACGGTTGTCGGTTCACAGTTCACAGTTTTTTCAACCGTGAACCGATAACTGTAAACCGTGAACGGTTACGTTATTACTTTATCATCTTTATAACAATAAATCCCGCATTAATTCTTTTTATCAGCATTTCGATCGATTCGCCCTTTTTGATTTTTCTGATTTGGCTATGATATTTATTAGCAGTATTTATTCCTATCCGGTTTATCTCTTTAATAATATCGCCTGCCGTTAATCCTGCTTCAGACGCTTTGCTCTTTGGCTTGATGGCGACCACTATTACCCCTTTTACTTCTGATGTTATATTAAATCGACGGGATATTTCCGGCGTTATCTTTGACACACGGATTCCGAGTTCATCTTCCGGCCCTTTTTTTGATTTATCGGCATAGACTTTTGAAGCATCTCTTTTGGCGATCTTTACTTCAACCGTTTTTTCTGCGCCGTTACGCAGCAGTTTTATTTTAACAAGTTTTCCAACGCCGGTATTTGCGATCATTGTGGTCAGGTCTCGCCCTGTTTTTACCTTTTTATTATTGACTTCAAGTATAATATCCTTTGGCTTGATTCCCGCTTCATCGGCAGGGTCTCCGGGGAAAACCTCGGCAACAAGAACTCCATTTTTACCTTTAACACCATAGTATTCCGCCAGCTCTTCGCTAAGATCCTGAATGGCCACACCCAGCCATCCTCGCGTTACCTTTCCACTTTGCTTAAGTTGCTCAATGACCCCTTTGGCAAGATTAATCGGGATGGCAAATCCTATTCCATGCCCGCCGGCTATAATGGCTGTGT
Source organism: Candidatus Desulfaltia bathyphila (assembly GCA_014381545.1). GTDB lineage: Bacteria > Desulfobacterota > Desulfobacteria > Desulfobacterales > ETH-SRB1 > Desulfaltia > Desulfaltia bathyphila. The sequence continues at coordinate 17,323 of JACNLL010000029.1, read as the reverse complement.
TTATTCCCACAACCTCCCCTTTCATATTGAGAAGCGGACCTCCACTGTTCCCAGGGTTAATTGATGCATCGGTCTGTATAAAATCATCATATGGTCCTGATCCAATAACTCGCCCTTTGGCGCTTACAATCCCGGCGGTTACAGTGTGCTCCAGACCAAAAGGGCTGCCTATTGCCACAACCCACTGACCAATTTTCAGCGAGTCTGAATCTCCTAACTTGGCAACAGGGAGATTCCGCCGTGATTTGATTTTGATAAGGGCTAAGTCGGTGTTGGAGTCCTTTCCAACAATTTTTGCATCAAATTCCTTTCCGTTTTTCAGCTTTACCTTTATATTGTCTGCATTTTCGACAACATGATTGTTTGTGACAATATAGCCGTCTTTATCAATAATGAATCCCGACCCAAGGCTTCTCTGTTTGAAATCTCGAAGAGGTTGTTCACCAAAAAATTTTTCAAAAAAGTCGTACATTGGATCATCCTTGCCAAAAGGACTTCTTGAAAAATGACGGAATACGCGCCCACCACCCTTAATAGTTTTAACAGTCCTGATGTTGACTACGGCCGGGCTGACCAGTTCGGCCAGGCTGCTGAAGCTTTCAGGCACTGTGAGATAATTATCTGATTTTGCCTCAATGTCCGCTTCAGGATAAAAACTTGAAATAACCAAAAGCACGACTGCCATGAATGTCATGACAAAAAAAACTTTTCTTCCTGATACGTTCTTTATCTTTTTAATAAACTTCATAAAAATAATCCTCAATTCCTAAATTCCATCCGCAGATTCCACAGATTTCCGCAGATTATTTAAACATTCTGTTTACCAATCCAATCGACTCGACCATTTTTCCACTCGACTACTCGACTATTTACAAGCATTTCTGCCTTAGTGCCTGAACTGTTATCCTTTTTCTTTTACATATATTATCCTGAGGTCGTAGAGGACATTTTTTAGCATGTTTTCTTCTTCTGTAGTTAAGTTTCCTTTTGTTTTTTCCTCTATCATGCTCAAAATGTCTATTGTTTGTTTCCCTATTGCCAGGTTTTTAACCTTTTTACCTGAAGCAGGATCATCAATAACGCCAAGGTGCACTAAGGCGGATGCATTCAAAGAAATGATAAAAGTGGAAAAATTTATCTCCGGCAGATGAATCTCCGGCTCCTGCTTCTCTTCTGGAGTGGTCTCTTTTTGCGCCTGATCTTTAACCTCCTCCCCTGAAGATTCCTTTTTCTCCTCTATCTCTTGATTTCCTTCAGCAAAAGCCCTGCGGTCTTTAATAATAAAGCCTTTATCTTCTTCCATCATGCCTGCTCTCCTTTAAAATTAAAGTTCGAAATGTGTTACCGAGTTAACCATCTCCGAGGCACTAAGCTTTTCAAGCACTTCCTCCGGGATTGGTGTGTCGGTTCTAAGAAATACGATATTCTTTTCACCATCCTTTTCCTGACCAACCTGCATCTGTGCGATATTAATGTCATGCTCGCCAAGAACAGATGCAATACTGCCTATAACACCCGGCCTGTCAACATTATTTATCAGGGTCAGATGTCCATATGGTATCATCTCGAGACGGAAATTATCTATCTTTACAACCCTGATATCTTTTTTGCCGAATACAGTGGCTGCTACAGTGCTTGTCATTTCCGTAGTAACTACCCGGATAGTAATAAGATTCAGATAATCCTCAGACTCAGAGCTGAAGGTCTCTTTAACCTTGATATCCCTTTCCTTTGCAATAACCGGTGCATTAACAAAATTCACATTATCCTTAAGCATCGGGGTAAGGAGACCTTTTAACACCGAGGTTGAGACAGGCGACAGATCAATGTCCTGAAAATCTCCGGTGTACTCGATAAGAACCTCCTTTATAGGACCCCTGCAAAGCTGAGCCTGCAGACAACCCATCCGATCCGCAAGCGACAAAAACGGACCAAGCTTTATAAGAAGTTCACCTGTAACAGATGAAACATTTACAGCATTAACAATAGTGCCATTGTTTAGATAGTCAATTATCTGGCCGGCCACTGCAACAGCTACATTTGTCTGGGCTTCGCGCGTAGAAGCGCCAAGATGCGGGGTGCAAATAAGCCGGTCAAGTGTGAGAAGAGGTGAATCGACAGGGGGCTCGGTAACGAAAACATCTAATGCCGCCCCTGCAACTTTACCTGAATTCATGGCATCATATAGATCAGCCTCATTAATTATACCTCCTCGAGCGCAATTAATAATCATAACCCCTTCTTTCATCTGCTCAAAGGCTTCCTTGTTTATCAAACCGAATGTATCCTTTAGTTTGGGAACATGCACCGTTATATAATCGGCCTGCTGGTATAATTCAGGCAGAGAAACACTTTTATATCCGGCTTTCTCAATACGTTCAGGTGTAATAAAAGGATCGTAAACAATTACCCGCATTTTCAGCCCTCGCGCGCGATCCGCTACAATAGAACCGATTTTCCCAAAACCGATAACACCGAGAACCTTTTTGTAGAGTTCTTTTCCCTGCAGTTTTTTCTTATCCCAGCGCCCGGCTTTCAATGATGATGTGCCCAGCGGGATGTTGCGTGTTAATGACAGCATCAGAGCAATAGTATGTTCGGCAGTAGTCACAACATTGCCCTCAGGTGTATTCATAACAACGATACCCTGTTTTGTGGCCGCCGGTATATCCACATTGTCGAGACCGATTCCCGCACGACCAATGACTTTAAGCTGTGTCGCCGCTTCGAGAAGATCCTCTGTTACCTTTGTAGCGCTACGGATAACCAGGGCATGATAATTCCCAATAATACTTTTTAGCTCTTCCGGAGATAGTCCCACATTTACATCGACTTCGATTCCCTCCGCATCCTGAAACATTTGAACTCCGATTTCTCCGAGATTATCGCTTACCAAAACTTCCATCATCTTTCCGCCTCCTATTAATCCCCTCATATCACAAACAGCATTTACGCCTTAGCAAAAAAAACTATTGAAACATACAACAAGATAGCTATATTGTTTTGACCTTTTGAGAACCTCTAAAAATATTTTAATATATGAAAACAGCAATTTTATCAATATGTGTTATCTTATTTAGTTTTGTCAATTCAATAGAGGCAAAAAACTTTAAGATCGCAAGCTATAATGTGCAAAATCTTTTTGATATTGCCGATGACGGGACCGAATATACCGGGTATATACCGAATACCGCTTACGGCTGGAACAGGGATATGCTCGATATTAAGGCTCGTAATATTGCCAGGGTGATAAACGACCTGAAGGCTGATATTGTTGCATTACAGGAGGTCGAGTCAAAAAAATCTCTTATTTATCTGCGCAACAGGCTGATTAATTTTGGCGTTGATTACCCATATCTTGCAATTGCGGATTTAAAAGCCACAACAGTTAAATGCGCTGTAATATCTAAGTTCCCTGTTGTTAAGAAAGAGGAAATAATAGTTTATAATAAATTTGCAAGAAACATTTTGAAGGTTACCCTTGATGTTGGTGGTAATTCCCTAATTTTGTTTGTCAATCACTGGAAATCAAAAGAAGGCTCTGAAAGCAGCAGAATAGTTTATGCTAAAGCGCTTAAGGAGGAGCTTGATAAATTAGAAGATAATGTTGACTTTATTTTAATAGGTGATTTTAATTCAAATTACAATGAACACAAAACCTTTAGAAATTCCGCTAAATTAAATGATACCGGCGGCATTACCGGGATCAATCATATTTTAAGAACTAACATGGATTCTGTATTGGTCGATGAAAAGATTCTGCTGGAACAGACAGCTAATGAATATCTGTATAATCTGTGGCTTGAAATCAATAAAAAAAGACGCTGGTCATATAATTTTTTTGGTGATAAAAACAGTCCCGACAATATTATCATATCCAAAGGGCTTTATGATGAAAAGGGAATCTCATATATAGATAATTCCTTTGACAAGTTTGATCCTGATTACCTTTTTAAGGGAAAAGCTCTTTATCAATGGCAGAGGGTTAAAAAAGGCAGGGGCAAGCATCTCGGAAAAGGGTACTCGGATCATCTTCCGGTTTTTGCCTGTTTTTCCACAAAGCCTTTTTGCTTTAAAAAACGTAATTAGTCAGCCACAAAGACACCAGGACACTAAGATTAGAGTGTTGTTTCTTTTTGTGGTTTTGAGGTTACCTAAGCAGTTACTATAAGGATTAGACAATGCCTGTTGACATTAATATAATTAATTCTTTGAATCTTTTTGAGGATCTTTCACATGCCGAGCTGGAAGAGATTGTTTCCTTGATGCGCCGGATCAGGGTAACAGAAGGGGAGGCGATAACGCGTCGAGGCGCTCCGGCTCATACCATTTTCATTATCTTATCAGGCAATTTTATGGTCTTCTTTAAAGATGGCAGATCATATACTTTACATAACAAGGGTGATGTTATAGGATTATCAACCGTGGTCATCCCTTTTTATTATACCGGGACAGCAGTTGCGCTGTCAGATGGGGTGGTTATGTCGATGCCCGGCCAGGAATTATTGCGTCTTATAGAGAGTAATCCGGCCCTGAGTGATAAGATTATGAAAAAAATCAATCAAATTATTGCGGAAAGAATACCTTTTGTCACAGGGAGGTGTTAATTGTACGGTTTAGATGCAATATCAGCGCATAACGGCTGGCACATGGCTGCCCTGGGGATCTCAATAGTCTTTACGGGTCTTATACTACTTTCTTTTACAGTTGCTCAGCTTCACAATATCCTTAGGCTTTTTGATAACAGAGATGCGTATTATAAGAGAATAAGGGGGCTGTTTAAAAAAAATAATAATAAACAGGAAGTCAGCGACTCTGATCTGAGTTTGTCAAATAATGTCAAAGAGGCTGCCGGTCAGTGCAAACTTTTAATTGAAAGGATAGGGGAGCCGTTTCCACTGCCAAGGCTTATTGAACTGTCTGAGAAGTGTGGAATGTCTCATCCATATTCAACGATTAACGATTTGATCCTGGCAGGATTTATTGTTCCTGATGGAAAAGGTTATTATGTCTGGAATCAAGATGAGCAAAATTAATCTTAGTAGAAAATAGGAGCGGCGCTTAATCAATGGAAAATCTGTTAATGGAATTTATCTCTAATACCGGTTTTGCGATGGCCGATTATCGCCATATCATTATGATTACGGTAGGAATAATATTTATATATCTCGGAATAGCAAAACATTATGAGCCGCTTCTTCTTGTGCCGATCGGTTTTGGCATTTTAATCGGCAATATTCCTGTGTTTAAAGGGCTTGGCCTTAGTCTTTACGAGAGCAACAGCGTATTGCATTATCTGTATTTTGGTGTAACATCCGGCACTTATCCATGCCTTATCTTTTTAGGGATCGGAGCTCATACCGATTTTTCAACTTTGCTGGCGCGTCCTGTGTTGATGCTTTTGGGGGCTGCTGCCCAGATGGGAATATTTCTTACCTTTTTGGGCGCCCTCGCTCTTGGATTTGCGCCAAAGGAGGCGGCATCTATAGGCATTATCGGAGGGGCTGATGGGCCTACAGCCATATTTCTTTCCGCAAAACTTGCTCCGCATTTGATAGGGCCGATTGCAGTAGCGGCATATTCCTATATGGCTTTGGTTCCGGTGATTCAACCTCCGATTATGAGGCTGCTTACAACACGCAAAGAACGGCTTGTCAGAATGGAGGAACCTCGAGTTGTTTCAAAGAGGGAAAAGATTATTTTTCCGGTAATCGGTTTTCTGCTCTGTTGTTTCATAGCGCCGGCTGCTTTGCCGCTTCTTGGGATGCTTTTTTTCGGCAATCTTTTAAGGGAATGCATGGTTGCGGAACGCTTAGCACATGCAGCCCGCACCTCAATCATCGATACGGTAACTATATTGCTTGGCATAACCGTTGGCGCCAGCACACAGGCAGATGTTTTCCTTACCCCTCAATCGGTTGGTATTTTTGCGCTTGGCGCCGCATCATTTGCCGTAGCAACAGCATCCGGCCTTCTTTTTGCAAAATTTATGAATCTTTTCCTGCGCAAAAAGATAAACCCGCTTTTAGGAGCGGCAGGTGTATCGGCGGTTCCGGATTCTGCTCGCGTAGTTCAGATGGTCGGCCAGGCCGAAGACCCGACAAATTTTCTTCTAATGCATGCCATGGCGCCCAACATATCCGGTGTTATCGGTTCGGCAATCGGGGCGGGAATTTTGTGGAGTTTTTTAGGCGGATGATAAAATTATTATTTTTCTTGACTTGTATTATGTATCGAGTTAAATGTTTTTTGCTCGAGGAATTAAATTAGTTTACTATATTTGGCTGACTGTGTTTTTTGTAACCTTAATAACAGCATCAGGAGGTGCCAATGGAAAAGGAAAAAGAATTTTATAAAAGGCTGGAGAAGAAAGGGGTTTCAAGAAGAGACTTCATGAAGTACTGTACCTTCCTCACAGCTACCATGGGGCTTTCATCATCATTTGTTCCAAAGGTAGCAGAGGTATTTGCAGCTCCAACACAGCGCCCACCCGTAATCTGGCTCCATTTCGCTGAATGTACCGGATGTTCCGAAGCTCTTTTAAGATCCATGTATCCCTGGGTCGATCAGCTGCTTCTGGAAGTCATCTCAATGGAATACCATGAAACCATCATGGCTGCGGCAGGTCATCAGGCAGAAGAGAATCTTCACAATGCAGTAAAGAAATATAATGGAAAGTTCATCTGCGTTGTTGAAGGAGCGGTTGCCACCAAGTATAACGGCGGCTACGGAAAGATCGGAGGCAAAACATTTCTTGATATTGCAAAGGATGTCTGTTCAAAAGCGGCTGCTGTAATCTGCATGGGCACATGTTCCGCATACGGCGGCGTCCAGGCAGCAAAACCGAACCCAGGTGGATACAAAGGTGTTGGAGATGCCCTTGGCATTAAAACATTGAACATTCCGGGATGCCCTCCAAATCCGATTAATTTTGTCGGCACGGTGGTTAATTACCTCCTTCTCGGCAAACTCCCGGATCTTGACTCTCTTGGCAGACCGCTTTTTGCCTATGGCAAGACGATTCATGATCAGTGCCCGAGAAGATCACATTTTGAAAATGGCGAATTTGTTGAAGAATTCGGTTCAGAAGAAGCGGCCATAGGCTACTGTCTTTACAAGGTGGGTTGCAAGGGACCGGAAACTTATAACAATTGCCCAATTGTAAAATTCAATGAGGGCACAAGCTGGCCTGTTGAGGCAGGACATCCCTGTATTGGATGCAGCGAACCTGATTTCTGGGACAAGATGAGCCCGTTTTATGAGGAGATGTAGTCAGGAAAACAAACAACAATCCTTTTTAAGAAAAAAAGGGAGGAGATAATATGGGTAAAAGAATAACAATAGATCCGATTACCAGAATAGAGGGCCATCTGCGAATTGAAGTAGAAGTGGCAGGAGGCAAAGTTACAAATGCCTGGAGCTCAGGCCAGATGTTCAGAGGCATTGAACTTATCCTTCAGGGCCGTGATCCCAGGGATGCGCACCATTTTGTTCAGCGCTCCTGCGGCGTCTGAACTTATACACATGCTCTGTCCTCGGTGAGGGCAGTCGAAGATGCAGTTGGCGTCAAGATACCGGACACTGCGCGTATAATGAGAAACCTTCTTCACGGCGCTCAGTTCCAGCATGATCACATTGTTCATTTCTATCATCTTCATGCGCTGGACTGGGTTGATATTGTAAGTTCACTATCTGCCGATCCCAAGAAAACAGCAACTCTTTCCGAGAATGTAAGCAATGCTCCCTGGGGCGGCTCAACATATTACAAGAATGTTCAACAGCGGCTTCAAACCTTTGTTGACAGCGGCCAGCTTGGCCCATTTAATAATGCATACTGGGGGCATCCGGCATATAAACTTCCGCCTGAGGCAAACCTGATGGCTTCAGCACATTATATTGAAGCCCTCCGCCTCCAGGCCAAGGCTGCCAGAATGCATGCGATATTCGGCGCAAAGAATCCGCATCTGCAGTCGCTGGTTGTCGGAGGAATAACATCGGTAAAGGACCTTACTCCCGACCGTATAGCTGAATTTCTGTATCTCACGAAGGAAACTCAGGATTTTGTTAATAATGTATATATTCCTGATCTGCTGGCTGTTGCTTCATTTTACAAGGAATGGGGAGCGATCGGCGGAACGACGAATTTTCTTGCATGGGGAGACCTTCCTCTAAGCGATAAAGAGCCTGAAAGCCTCTATATGCCAAGAGGCGTGATAATGAAACGGAATCTTGGCGGCGTTAAGATGGCAAAGCAGGAAAAGGTTACAGAACATGTTGCCCGTGCATGGTATGAGAAAGGCAGCCCAAAACATCCGTATAAAGGCGAAACAAAACCGATCAGGAAAGATCCAAAATATAGACCGGATGGCGGCAAATATTCATGGTTTAAAGCGCCGCGCTACGATGGTGAACCATGCGAGGTTGGTCCTTTGGCAAGAGTGCTTGTAGCCTATGCAAAAGGACATAAAGATATAAAAGCCGTGGTTGACAGCACTCTCAAGAAGCTCGGGATTCCGGTTACCGCGCTGTTTTCTACTCTTGGCAGAACAGCGGCCAGGGGCCTTGAGACGGTTGCCATCGGCAATGCCATGCAGGGATGGGTTATGGATCTGGTTAAGAATGTTAAAGACGGCAACACTAAAACCTATCAGCCCTGGAAAATGCCGGACAAAGCTACAGGCTTGGGATTAAATGATGTTGCCAGAGGAGCTTTAGGCCACTGGATTGAAATCGAAAATAAGAAGATTAAAAATTACCAGTATGTTGTGCCTTCAACCTGGAATCTCGGGCCAAGGTGTGAAAAAGGCAAGCTTGGACCGGTTGAAGAGGCTCTTATCGGAACGCCGATTGCGGATCCAAAGCGTCCGATTGAAGTCTTGCGAACTGTTCATTCCTTTGATCCCTGTGTAGCCTGTGGTGTTCATATAATTGATCCTGATTCCAACCAGGTATACAAGATCAAGGTATTATAAATTAAGGTTCTTTGTATAATTTCCCCCTTTTGTCTCGTTTAATCGAGGCTAAGGGGGAAATTCATTTCTGTGCCAACCTGTTTCATATTATATCAATCGATTGCATGTATATTAATTTAATTGTATAGGAATTTCCTTTCTTGAAATCACAAATCACAAATATCAAATAAATTACAATGACCAAAATTCCAAACCCGTAAATGACCTAAATTTGAAACTACAAACATGTTTTGGTCATTGAATATTGAAATTTGGGATTTATTTGTAATTTGATGCTTGAAATTTGGGATTTTATAAGTTCATATTATAAAGATATTATCTTATGGAAAAGATAACAAAAAAGAACTCACAACATATTATGATTTTAGGCGTCGGCTGCATACTTTTTTCTGATGAAGGGTTCGGCATACGTGTTATAGAAAAGTTGCAGGAGCTTTACGAGTTTCCGGATAATGTTTCGATTGTAGATGGAGGCGTTCTGGGCATCAATCTTCTTGGTGTAATTTCAGAGGCTGATCAGCTTATTGTTGTTGATGCGATCCGGAGTAAAGGAGAGGTTGGATCTCTATATCGCTTAGAGGATGATGCAATCCCGCAACGCATCAGGGCAAAAAATTCTCTCCATCAAATCGACTTTCTTGAAGCGCTGACTTTATGCCAGGCCCTTGATAAGGTGCCTGAAACAGTAATAGTCGGAGTAGAGCCGGAAGATATTGATACGCTTGGTATTGACCTGACACCGGGAATACAGACAAAAATCGTTCCCGTGCTGAACATGGTTCTGGCTGAACTCGATCGCCTGGAGGTTTCCTATCAGAAAAGGAGCAATTGAATGTGTCTTGCAATCCCTTCTAAAATAATAAAAATTGAAAATAATATGGGCACAATAGATGTTGATGGCGTTAAAAGGGAGACCAGCCTGCTGCTCCTTGAAGATGCAAAGGTTGGAGATTATGTCATCGTTCATGCGGGCTTTGCTTTACATAAAATCGATGAATCTGTTGCCAGGGAAACTTTGCAGCTGCTCAAAGAGGCAGCCGCCCTTGTTGATAAAGAAAATGCTGATGGGTAACGGCAGGCCGATACCGGTTACTCCTGTAAGAATGCCATGACATACGATTATGTTGCCAGAAGACTGAATATTAACGGTATAGTGCAGGGAGTTGGTTTTCGACCATTTGTTTATCAACTGGCGAGCAAATATGAAATAAAAGGTGAAGTCGCAAACACCTCATCTGGTGTGGTTATACATATAGAAGGTATTAGAGATAATATTGAATCGTTTTGCAGCGATCTTGCTGAAAAAAGCCCGCCATTAGCCCATATCACCGAGACTTCGATTCATCCCGAAATTGTTAAAGGTTTCAAAGATTTTTCAATAGCGCAAAGCATCGGCCAGGCAGCATGCTCAACCCTTATATCGCCTGACGTGTCTATTTGCGACGACTGCCTCAGTGAGCTGTTCGACTCAAACGATCGTCGCTTTCAATATCCATTCATAAACTGTACAAACTGCGGCCCCAGATATACCATTATTTCAGATATTCCCTATGACCGTCCAAAAACCTCGATGAAACATTTCAAGATGTGCAAAATGTGCCAGGATGAATACGATGATCCAGGAAACAGGAGATTTCACGCACAGCCGAATGCCTGTGAAGAATGCGGCCCTCATGTTACTTTATATGATAATAGCGGGAAAAAACTTGATGCCCGAAATCCTGTTGAGAAAACCGCGGAGCTTTTAAAAGAGGGATGTATTATCGCAATAAAAGGGCTGGGAGGATTCCATCTCGCTGTAGATGCTGAAAACGATGATGCTGTCGGCATGCTCAGAAAAAGAAAACATCGCGAAGAAAAACCTCTTGCAATAATGTCTTGCGATATTGAGCATATTCGCAAATATGCGTATGTGCAGCCGGAAGAGGAAGCGCTTCTTAAATCGCTGCATCGTCCCATTGTCATCCTTAAAAAAAAGAAGCCCAATTCTCTCTCAAAGGATGTTTCGCCACGAAACAGATATTTTGGCTCAATGCTTCCATATACTCCCCTTCATTACATGCTGTTACAATATGGTTTTACCGCTCTAATTATGACCAGCGGTAACATGAGCGAAGAGCCTATTTGCATTGACAGTGAAGATGCTTTTAAACGGCTTTCGGAAGTTGCGGATTATTTTCTTGTACACAACAGGGATATTTATCTGCGAAGTGATGATTCGATATTAAAATATACAGCCGGCCATACCAGGTTTATACGTAGATCAAGGGGTTATATTCCTGTTCCTGTTTTTTTGAAGAAAAAGGTTGGTCAGATACTTGCCTGCGGTGGAGGGCTAAAAAGTACTGTTTGCCTTACAAAAGGGAATAATGCCTTTATAAGCCAGCATATCGGCGATCTTGAAAATCAGGCAACATATGAGTTCTTTCAATTAACCATTAAGCACATGAAGCGGATACTCGATATTAATCCCGGGATTGTTGCCTATGATCTTCATCCCGATTATCTGAGCACAATATATGCGCTTGAGCAGCAGGATGTTGAAAAGGTTCCGGTTCAACATCACCATGCGCATATAGCAAGCTGCATGGCGGAAAACCGGCTGGATGGCCCGGTAATAGGCCTTTCATTTGACGGCACAGGCTATGGAACCGACGGCAGTATATGGGGAGGTGAAATACTCATTGTTGAAGACAGTGAATTTAAGCGTGCAGCACACCTGTCATATGTTCCGATGCCTGGAGGAGAGGCGGCAATAAAGGAGCCGTGGCGTATGGCCGTGAGTTATCTTTATGATGCTTTTGGAAAAGATTTTGCCGGCCATAATCTTCCTTTGTTTGGGCAACTTGATGACAGCAAGGTAAAATTTGTTGTTGAGATGATTTCAAAAAGGGTAAATTCCCCATTTACTTCAAGCTTAGGGCGTTTTTTTGACGGCATAGCGGCAATTATCGGCATCAGAAATACTGTTTTTTTTGAAGGCCAGGCTGCTATGGAACTTGAGATGCTGGCTGATGAAAAGGCAAAAGGGATATATAATTTTGAATGGTCATCCGGGGAGACTCACAGGATTTTTCTTCAGCCCATAATATCCGGTGTAGTCAACGACATGGAAAGGGGGGTACACCCCTCAACAATAAGCGGCAAATTTCACAATACCATTATTGCGTTGTTTTCAGAACTGTGTGAAGTTATAAGAAAGGAAAACGGTGTAAGCCGTGTTGCGTTAAGCGGAGGAGTATTTCAGAACTCGATAATTTTGTCCGGTTTAATAAAAGGGCTTAAGCAAAGAGGTTTTCAGGTTATAACGCATACTCTTGTCCCGGCCAATGACGGGGGAATTTCTCTTGGCCAGGCAATGATTGCGGCTGCTGTTGCAAACAAATAAAGGATGCCAAAATGACAATAAAACATATTGAAGAATATAGAGACCCGGAAATTTCCAGAGCAATTGTTGACAGGATAAAAAAGGTAAGTCGAAGAAAGGTGCGTCTGATGGAGGTTTGCGGCACGCATACAATGTCTATTTTTAGAAGCGGCATTCGTGCGCTTCTTCCGGAAACCATTTCTTTTCTTTCCGGCCCCGGTTGTCCTGTATGTGTTACCGACCAGAAGGAGATAGACGCCTTTATAGGGCTTGCCAGGGTAGATGATGTTATTGTGACTACCTTTGGTGACCTGATGAGGGTCCCCGGAACTGATTCATCTCTTCAAAAGGAGCGTGCAAACGGCATGGATATCCGTATTGTGTATTCCACATTTGACGCTCTTGAAATTGCAAGGAAGAATCCTGACAAAAAGGTGGTTTTTCTGGGTGTGGGCTTTGAAACAACAGCCCCGACTATTGCAGCTTCAATAATTTCAGCAAAGGAGGCAAAGCTTGATAACTTTTTTGTTTTTTCAGCCCATAAAATAGTTCCTCCTGCCCTTGACGCCCTGATGCAAACAAAAGATGTAAAAATAGACGGCTTTATTCTGCCCGGTCATGTTTCCGTGATTATCGGCACAAAGGCTTACCTTCCGTTTTTTGGAAAGTATAAAATACCATGCGTGGTTGCCGGTTTTGAACCGTCGGATATATTGCAGCCGATATCGATACTTGTTGAACAGATAGAATCAGGCAATCCGGAACTTATTAATGGATATCCAAGGGCCGTGACATTTGATGGAAATGGAAAAGCGCAAAAAATCATGGAGGATGTTTTTGAAACAGTTGACGTTGTCTGGCGCGGTATAGGGGTAATACCAAAAAGTGGTTTAAAAATCAGGAAAAGGTTTTCCAGCTTTGATGCGGAAAAGATGATTGAATTTTCAGCGCCTGAATCAAAAGATCCCAAGGGATGTGCTTGCGGCGAGATTCTTACAGGCTTGAAGATACCACCCGAGTGCCCTCTATACAAGAAGCTCTGCACACCCATTGATCCTGTAGGCCCGTGCATGGTGTCCAGCGAAGGAACCTGCGCGGCATATTATAGATATCATAATGGGTAAACCGGTATTTTTTCATAATGAAGCAATGCCCGCTTCCCAAACTTCACGAACTTGATCCATTAAACGATATTCTGGATTTGGTTTAAATTTTATCTTGCTTTCCATATCTTCATTGTATTATTTTTATAAATCAAACAGTTAATAAAATTTAAAAGAGTTGAAAAATCCAAGAGAAATATTTACCGTAGTTTAAATTAATATACGAATACATGGAAATATTTTCCAGATATATAGTCCTATATCATGGAAAAATTTTACATTTATTAACACTGTTATGAAAAAAAATTGGAAAATTTATGTGGAAAATATTAACAATAATTGCATTCATTTCACTGATAGCATCTTTTTTCAGGGGGAAAAATGCAGTATGGGGTGGCGCAACAATCGGATTAATTATAGGCACAATAGTTGCTGTATTTCAAAAATTCAATTGGCCTGTTCTATACAAAGCAATTATTATAGGAATTTTAGTGGGTGTTATAGCTGATATCTTCGGTTTACTTTCTGATTTTCTAAAAAAGAAATCATAACAAGGCGGTTTCACATGATTGCAGGGACCGGGCCGCTTCGAAAGTTTTTGAGTTGTAGTAAAATATAGATAGCTGGTTATTTTTGTGGAATCCCCTGCGCCGGGTGAACCGCAAGGTTCTTATATAGGTGATAAATGTATTTAGACCCATTTGATTCGAATATTTATTTTGATTCCTGTGCTTTCGACGGAGGCTCTCAAGAAGAACAAACTTCTTCGATTGAATGTCGTAAAATATTAGAGGAAAGTGGCAATAAAATACAAATACTACATTCGGTTCAAAAAGAGATAGATTTTCCTCAAACGCCAAGTTGGGTAAAAAGGGAGGCTATGTCTTCGGTTTATACAATGGAAACAGCACTCGAAATAGATGAATTGAATAAGTTGAGAGACGTCGAAAAAATTATTGTTGGAAATGGTAATTTAGAAAAAAGAAGGCCAGATTGTAGACATGTATTTGAAACTATACGATATGGCGACTATTTCATAACAACAGATAATGGTATTTTAAAACATTTGGATATCATTTTTCGAAAGTACCATACATATATAATGAAACCGTCTAAACTACTTAAAATTATATTAGAAAAACAAAATCAAACATAACAAGACGGTTGCACTTGATCGCAGGGGCCGTGCCGCTTTGAAAGTTTTTTGGCATAAGTAAGTTTATTGCATTTAACCAATTAGTGGTAGCCCCTGCGCCAAGTGAACCGCAACGTTATATCCATTCTGCAAATACAAAAATCTAATTTAAAGGTTGACAAATGTCAACCATAAGTGCTATTTTATGATAAGAGATAAAGCCTACTATAGTAAGAGGCAAATTAGGAACTTAATACTAACAGGTAATGTCCAAATCACTGAACAAGCTCGCATATCTGCACAAAATGATTTCGGATGGGATTTTAATGATATTTGCAATGCAATATCGGCATTGCCCATAAAAGCTTGTTACAAGTCTGAAACGAGATTCAACAATCCTCATATTTGGGTTGATTATTATAGAGTCTATGGCTTAAAAGGCGAAAATGTCTACACACACTTTTACGTTGATAGTGATAATTTAATTATCGATTCTTTCAAGGAGATTTAATAATGAAATGCTATACATGCGGCAATATATACAGTGAGCATGAAGGCACATTAGAATTGCATAATAAAAGTATTGGTAGTTATAATATTTATTTAGCAAAGTATTATAA
Organism: Candidatus Desulfaltia bathyphila; assembly: GCA_014381545.1. Classification (GTDB taxonomy): domain Bacteria; phylum Desulfobacterota; class Desulfobacteria; order Desulfobacterales; family ETH-SRB1; genus Desulfaltia; species Desulfaltia bathyphila. Next base: position 2,126 of record JACNLL010000029.1, on the reverse strand, counting down.
GTGTTCAGGCTGTGGTGCATTATTATTCCCAAAAGAAACAGCAAAAAAAATTGAATCAAAAGAAGAAGAAATACGCAACAATTTGATTCGCAAACTGCCAATTGGCGAATTTATCACGGCAACTGAAGCCTTTGATATATTAGAAATTTCAAAACAAGCCTTCCATAAACACCGTAGAATAAAAAATGGCTTTATTTACTCCGCAATTTTAGGGGGCAAGAGGCTATACAATAAAAAATCGGTACAGCTTTTTAAAGAAACAAAAGACGGAAGATTTAATCTTTCCGAACCTGTAGACAAAGAAGTTGTCAAGTACATCCAAACAATACTTGTACCTATAAGAGAATCAACCATATACGAAGTCCTCAGCTTTGATAGCATAATAGGCTCTATAAAAACTAAGTACGCCCAAGTGATTGCTGGCGTTAATTAAGGAGAATTGATATGGATAAAAAAGAGAAACCAGCTGAAGTCACAAAGCCCACTCAAATTCGGATAAAGGGTACAGAGACCCTTCCTTCAACAAAGGATCTTTCTATAAACCCAAATAACCCAACTCATCATGCTGATATAATAAATATTCTGGTTAGTAATGACGAGTTAGCCTTGATAAGTTTTTTTTCGAGGGCACCTGGTCAAAATGTTGAAGAATGCAGGGTTTCTTTTACTCATGCACTTGCAAAAAAAATTGTAGATTTGTTATGCAAGCAACTTAATTACTACCCTCAGAGTGCCTCTCCGCAAATTGAAACAAAAAAAGGCTAGATTCCCAAAGCCCAAAAAGAATCCTAGCAAATAACGTGTAATAAATCGCTACCTATTCAATTGTCAAAGAACAAATCATATAACAGTCGCTTGACTCTGACGGCTAACCGCCGCCGCAGGTCAGCTAAATCGTTGGGTTTCAAGAGTATGAAACATAAGACCTCATATGTTTTCCCGAATATTTCAGCATTTAATCGCAATGGTCGTGGAGGCTTGCATAAACGTTGCGAAATTGCAGATGCCACAAATTGCAGTTTCATCGAAGTGCCTGCGGATTTCATAAAAAATAAAACTGAGGTGCAATTAACGGGAAAAGAGATTGGAAGTGTCCTTACCGCCAAAGAGGTTGAAAAACTTTATGAGTCCGGTACACCATCTGATAACGTGAAATACATTTTGCACACCGAGCCTTCTCTTTCACGCCGCAACGGAACCGGAACCTCCTTCACGCCGCCATTGCTTTGGAATGATCGAAAATGGGCAAGTGATTTTATCAGAATGGCTATTGCAATTTCAAAAAGATTTAAAATCCCACCTGCTGGAATTGAAATTCATCCTGGCGGACGGAATAATACAAACAAAGATTTGATTCGAGCAATAATGGATATCCGCGCTCAGTTTGAAAAAACATTTAAAACCACACCTTTTGTAGTTGTTGAAAATCGTACCGGTCAATTCATATCGAATGGAAATCAAATTGCTGATTTCTGGGAGGCATTATTGTCGAAAGAACCGAAGCTCAGTGATCTTGTTGGAATTGTTCTGGATATCCAGCAGCTTTATACAGTGACAAAGAATGATTTTCTAAAACAACTCAAACTGATTCCGCATAAGTCTGTGAAGGGCTTACATATCCATTGCAGGCATCGGACACCATCGATAGAAAACAAAATACCATGGAAAAATGTATTTTCTTGGGTAGGAGAGATAAAACATAAAATATTCATAAATCCCGAAGTACATCATCAAACACAGGCTAATGATACAATATCTTTCTGCAACAAAATGATGAGATAAAAAACCCAACAACACCATTCACTCAGATGGGCAGGGTCGTGCGGTTTGAAATATTTATCCAGTTTTGTGTTTAATCGCCTTTTACAAAGGCCCGGTTACCCTGCCCACTGGTGATGGTGGACGTACGAAGCGATGTGAAAATTTATAATTTATTACAAAAGGAGATTAGAATGAAGATCTATGTGGGAAATTTGTCGTATGAGGTCACCGAAGAGGACTTACGGCTGGCTTTAGAAGAATTCGGGCAGGTTGAATCCGTCACCATTATAAAAGACAAGTATAGTGGTCGATCAAAAGGATTTGGATTCGTGGAGATGGCCTCTAAAGCTGAAGGGCAGTCTGCA
>JACNLL010000014.1 GCA_014381545.1 Candidatus Desulfaltia bathyphila | reverse complement strand
AATATTTTCACCATCTTACCCTGTTTTACTACAACTAAATTGGAGATGATCCTTATATGAAAAGTTTTCGTAAAGAGCTGTGGTTCGAAGTTCCCGCAAGGAGAGCATTTATAAATATAACACCACAGGTTAGCAAGTGTCTTAAAGAAAGCGGGATAAAAGAAGGTCTGGTCCTGGTTAACGCTATGCACATTACAGCCTCGGTTTTTATAAATGACGATGAATCCGGTCTTCATCACGATTATGATGTCTGGCTTGAAAAACTTGCTCCCCATGAACCTGTCTCCATGTACAGACATAATGTTGGCGAAGACAACGCTGACGCTCACATGAAAAGGCAGATAATGGGACGTGAAGTTGTTGTTGCGGTCACCGACGGTAAACTCGACTTTGGAACCTGGGAACAGATATTTTATGGAGAGTTTGACGGCAGAAGACGCAAAAGGGCTCTTGTAAAAATAATTGGAGAATAGAAGTTCCCGCCGGGGGCTGACCGAAGCGGTGCATGAGGTAGGTCACCTCTTGGGAATAGGTCACTGCCCGCAACCTACCTGTGTGATGCATTTTTCCAACAGCCTCTACGATACCGATCGCAAAGGTCCCACGTTTTGCAGTCGATGTCAGGAGTTTTTGCCATAAAGGAAGATGTGTAGAGATTCGAATGAAAAAACCTCGGCAGAAATCTGCTAATAAACCGTCAGCAATGGCCGGCCTCATCACCATATTCATGTGTGGTGACGTAATGACAGGTAGAGGCATTGATCAAGTATTACCTCGCCCTTGCAATCCTGTTATCTACGAATCGTACGTAAGAGATGCCAGACGCTATGTAGAGCTTGCCGAAAAGGCGAATGGTCCGATTCAACAACCTGTCAGCTTTTCTTACATTTGGGGAGATGCTCTCGAGGAATTGGAACGAGTGGCACCAGATGTGAGGATAATCAATCTGGAGACCAGCGTAACAGAGAGTGCCGATTATTGGAAAGGTAAAGGTATAAACTATAGGATGCATCCGGAGAATATTCATTGTGTAACAGCGGCTGGTATAGATTGTTGTGCTCTCGCAAATAACCACGTTCTTGATTGGGGATACTCGGGCCTTACAGAGACATTAGAAGCATTGAAAAAAGTGAATGTAAAAAATGCGGGAGCGGGCCAAAACCTTGCAGAGGCAGAAACTCCGGCAGTATTGGAGGTCGAGGAGAAAGGAAGAGTGATTCTGTTCTCATACGGATCGGAAACAAGTGGAATACCTTTCAGTTGGGCTGCTTCGGAAGACAAACCAGGGGTGAATCTGCTGCAAGACTTTTCAGACATGACAGTCGAGTATATCAAGGAAAACGTCCGGAAAGTACGACAGCAAGGAGATATGGTAATTGCTTCTATTCACTGGGGAAGTAATTGGGGTTATGAGATTCCCCGTAAACAAACGGAATTCGCTCATGAGCTTATTGACACCGCAGGTGTTGACATAGTTCACGGGCATTCTTCTCATCATGTAATGGGAATAGAAGTTTACAAGGACAAACCTATCATCTATGGCTGTGGTGACTTCCTCAATGACTATGAAGGTATTGGTGGTTATGAGGATTTCAGAGCTGATTTGGCCTTGATGTACTTTGTAAGTGTGGATCCATCGACCGGAAAGCTCGTTTGCTTGCACATGAAACCAACACAGATTAAACAATTTCGTGCGAATCGAACATCAAGGTCAGATACACTCTGGCTAAAAGATATCTTGAATAGAGAAGGTAAAAAGTTTGGGACTCGTGTGGAATTGGACGATGATAATACCTTAATCCTGCAATGGGATTAATTCGCCGGGAAAAATTTTCGGCCAGACCTCCTCAAAATGCGCCCGGATACAATCCGCACAGAAGCCGATCACCTTGGAGACGGTCCCGGCCGTCTTATTGCAGTATTGACATGTACCCATTTTTCAAACGTCTCTTTGTGCCTCCAAAAATAAAGAATCAGCCAGCCTATCCCTGTTCTTTTTAGATACATGCGTAAGGACTACATCATCCCGTTCTTTTATCTTTTGTATGAATCGATCTCCTTTTTGAGAGATAGAACCGATAACCCGATGTTTTGAGGCGAGTATTCTTATCAACGTCTGCCTGAACAGCGGAGAGAGACATTCCATCTTCCCAATCTCGTCGATCACCACAATTTCATCAGGCTTCATAGGTATTATCGACGGAACCGCAATACGATCAATATCATCGAGGTTAACCCCGTACTTGCCGACTCTGCAGCGGCTTCTGATGTTTTGATGGGCCAGCACACCCTTTTTTCCGTCTAACCTGATTATAGAAAAACCAACTCTTTTCCCTTTCTCTTTTATCTCCCGGGTAAAAAAACCGGTCATCGGCTTTTCAATGCGGAGAATAACCTTTTCGATAAGGGTAGATTTGCCACATCGCGGCGGACCCGTTACAAGAATATTTTTCGATGTCATCTAATCTGACTCCGGATATTAATGATTTTTTACGAAGTCATCATCTATATTCACATTTTTGAACTGAAACAGCGAGCGCATTCCCCGTAGCTTGCTACGGGGTTAGCGAGCGAATCAAAAAATTGACAAAATTCTTTACAGTCGAAGATTCACTGCAGCTTGCTGCAGGGTTCTTCAAAAATATGAGGATGACCGGATGGTATGAGATCATAGGCAGGGGCAATATTAGGGACGTCCCGCATTCCGCGCGAAATTTTTAAATCTCGGTCATCATCTTATCAAATTCTTCCACTGAAATTGCCTGCGATGTAGTGAATGCAATACCAGTTAGTTTGTTCAGAGCAATAGAAGCCTTCATCGCCTGTTCAACGCCGGGGTAATCAACAATAACTATTAAGTCATGCTTGCCAAGTAAAGCATAAATAGATTTAACTTCGCCACCACACTTTTTTATCAGATCTACTGCCTGATCAGTACGCTCCGGGCTTATACCCTTTAATGATTCGGATGTGTACTTGCCTAACATAATAAATGTTGCCATAACTATTTCTCCTTTCCAATTAATTAATTTAAAGCATAACGTCTATTCCATAGACTTGCTTGTCATACAAATATAGCGGTTATCAATCTACAAGAGCATGCCTTTATTTAAAAGGATTATATTCCGGTCTGTTGTACAGTTTGTCTTTATTGTTTATAATATCCGGTGGATAGACTCTTTTGACCCAATCACTATTTCTAAAGTATTTGAGGTTATAATGCAGAATAAATCTAATAAAGTCAATTAACATACCCCCATCCTTTCTGGGTCTGAAACAGGCCGTCGAAGGCCGAGTCATAGTAAGATTATATATGATGAGGAATGTTTCGTTCGTCCCATCAATTTTCATGACTTGCATCTCTTTTCCTAAGCTTGTTAACCAACAGGTGAGCCTGACGGATGGGTTCAGGTATCCTGTATCGGCCCCCGCAGTTCAGAACCATTTTAACTGCATCTTTAATTGTAATCGCATATCCCGGAGAAACAAAAAGCGGTTTTACGTTGGTTTTTGTTCTTACGACCGCTCCGATCTCCCGGCTCTTATAAAAAAGCGGGCTGCAGTCGCCTCTGTATTGACCTACCTCGGAAAAGTCGCCGACAAGACGTTTCTTTGCACAACCTATAGTTGGTTTTTCGATCAAAAGACCGATGTGGGAAGCCAGCCCCAAAACTCTGGGATGTGCAATGCCCTGGCCGTCACAAAGAAGCAGATCTGGATTGCTTTCAAGCTTCTTGACCGCTTCTAAAATAATGGGGATTTCCCGAAAACTCAAAAGACCCGGAATATACGGAAAGTTTGTTATACCTTTGACCCATTTTTCTTCCACTTTTTTAAGCGACGGATAACTCAAGACAACGATACCGGCCCATACATTATTTGATTTTTTAGAGCAGGAAACGTCGGCTCCGGCAATATGCCTGATACTGCGGGACAGGTTTGAGAAGACAAGCTTAGGGTAAAGAGCTTTCTGAATTTCAATCGCTTCATGATAGGAAATGTTCCAGGAATGTAAATGTCTAATCTTCATGAAATGAACCGTTTCTATTTACAACAAGTGCCGGGTCAAAAGCTGGCGCTGCCTCATAAGCGATGGGCAAAATAGGGGACGTTCGTTCCGAACTTGCCTAAAGTCTTTTCAGCCATAGCGTCTATCTCAAATTCTTATCACCATGAAACATTTCCTGCAACACATAAGCGATTTGGTCCTAATCAGCAAGCCCTGCGCACACTCTGCACGAACGTCCCCCTTTTATCGTCCGGGGGAGCACCTTCTTCTTCTGGCTCCTCGATTTTCCAAGTGGCTGATCGTGCAATATGGAAAGTGTCGTCCGGCCTAAGGAACGGCTTTAATTTTTCGTTCTCTTTTTCAGCGTCAGACAATTCGTCGAAAAGAGCCTCAACCCATATCTGCAGTTCAACATCGCAATTCCAGAATGTCTCTTTGTCAACTTTGGTGGTGGAGGGATTGAATAGGAAATCTAACGCTCTGATTATTGATGATTTGCCGGCGTTGTTGGCCCCAACAAGGGCCTGCATTGAACCGATCTCGATAGGCACGTCTTTACAGGAACGATAATTTTTAATGTGAACACTTTTGAGCTTCATGACTTGGCCCTCCAGTTTGGGTCGGGATAAAAGATGAGTGAAAAATCCTTTCTTAGCTTTCCTATATGTCTACTTTGGAGGTTGCGGACAATCACGGTTCATCCGCTCCCTCTGCTCAGAAAACTCCTTGAGTTTATCCGAGAGCACGCCGGGTTCCTTTTTTGATTTTACCTTTTCATGTCTGAAAAAATTCTTCGTTTCCCCGGTAATGCTCAAATATGTATTCGCCAAAACCCTGAAGTTATTGCAAAGCATTTGTGTCTATATATATCCTGCCCGGCCTGCCTGTGCGGGGCACGCAGACAAGGATTAAGTTGAACTGTGCATAACTATCCTGGGTTTTTATCTGCTCAATCAGCGTTTGCATTTTCCCCTTCTACGATTTTGATCTCTTCTGGGGTGAGGCCATAGAGTTTGTAAACAAGCTGGTCGATTTCTGCTTCAAGGGCTTTTACTTTTGCTTGTTTTTCAGGGCTTTCTAAATAATCTTCGGATTTGGTGACTGCAAGGATTCGGTCAACAATATCAATAAATGGTTTTTGACTACTGTTGCCAGACATTTTTGGAATTGGCATTCTTCGTACATGAGAGGGATAAATATCCAAGCCATTTGACATTAATACTTGAAAAACCCAGTTCGATAACTTTGTATTTAGTATTGAAAGAATAAACAGTATAGAATAATTATTTGATATTTTTACTTTTCTTGCAGTTATTTGTTTTTTGACTTGTCTATTTTGAATATTATGAAGATCTTTAGCGAGCAATACATTGTGGATCATCTCCAATTTAGTTGTAGTAAAACAGGGTAAGATGGTGAAAATATTAAA
>JACNLL010000061.1 GCA_014381545.1 Candidatus Desulfaltia bathyphila | reverse complement strand
TGTAGACGCTTTCCAGAAAGCCGAATCCCAGCGCATTAAATACCTTATATGCTGCGCCAATAATTTTGTGAGTGATATCTTCTTTTTCCATTTTTTTATTTATCAGACGGGACAAGGCTTCGCCCGTGCAAGTTTTACTGGATTATTTAAGGAATATCCATGACAAGTTTCATGCCTTCGTAAACTTCGGTAATCCTGTCTTTCGTAAGGCTGCCGATCTTTTCTTTGAGGCTGATCTTATCCACAGTTTTTATCTGTGTCATATTAACTACCGATCTTTTGGGAAGATTTGCTTCTCCTTTTCGCAGGATCACATTGCCTGGCAGTTCGCCAAATTTCAAAGTTGACGTAATTGCAACCACAATAACCGTGTTCAATTTGCTGTTGTTCAGCAGGTCATTTTGAACCACAAGCCCAGGGCGTCTGCCCGTTGGTTCGGAGCCTTTTGAGGGTGAAAAATCTACCCAATAAACAGAACCTTTCCGGATTACCATTCTTGCCCCTCTTTAGTTCCCAATCCTTCAAACCACCTGGCGCAGCTAAGCTGTTCTTTTCTTATTGATTCGTCTGAAAAGGCCTGGTCGTAAGCATCCTTGATATGGCGGTTTCTTTCCGATATAAGCTTTTCTCTGAGCACCGTGGAAATAAATTTGCTTCTGGATAAACCCTTTTTTTTACTGACGCCATCAATCATCGTTATTAATTCTTTCGGAATAGTAATGGCAACCTTTTGAGTATGCATGTTTTATACGCCTCCTTTGTAGGATAATATATAAATACCACAGGTAGGGATATCTGTCAACCCTCATGTGGGTGCAATAACGCCAGTGAAATTATGCGTTTCTCCTTTTATTTTTTATTGGACCCCGGTTAAATAGCCCAAAGGGATTTAACGGGGCACCGCACGGCGGCATCTTCGACAGGCAGGACCAGTCTTCGCGAAGCTTCGCCTCGGCACGCAAGGCTTCGCTTGAAGCTTCGCAACGCGAGGCGAACGGGGACGAAAGTGATGAAGAATAATCCGCCAGAGGCGAAAAGAGAGCTTTGCACAACTACATAATTTGGCCGTACTCGGCGCGGGCGCCGGTGACAACGCAGATCTTTCTCATTTATTTTTCTTTTTTATCGTATGCTTAAACTTCAAAACGGCGAAGTTCAGTTCTATAGATGTTTCTGTGTCGGTTGTTTGCAGGTCGTCATCCAGGATCTCAGCGATAATCTCTCCACTTTTTCGCATCAGGGCTTGTTGCTCGCGTTTGTCCTTGACGTTAGAAAGGGTCTTGATATTACGAGTCAGTTTTCGTATTTTGGAAAAGGTTTCAATTATCGCCAAGGTAGCCTGAACCGCTTGCGGGCTTTTGAGGATGGTAGCCAGCATGTACAAGCCCTTTTCGGGGAAGGCTTTCGGATTAACCGTAGAATGCTTCAGCCTATTGAACCGGTGGAAATTTTCCACCAGTTCATTTTTTTCCGCTTTTGAGAGTTCGACAACATAACCCGCTGGAAATTTATCAGGGTTATTGCTCACGGCTTTATTGATATCCCTCGTCTCTACCCCATATATTTGAGCGACATCAGCATCCAGCAAGACCTTTTGGCCTCTGAGTTCAATGATGCGGTCCTGTAAGTCCTCAAACTTCACAATTTCGCTCATATCAGTTCATCATTTTCATAGTCTTTTTGAGCAACCTGTCCGATCACCTTATCCCAGAGCATAGGAGATACCCCTGGGAGAGTATAGGGGATATTGGCACTTTGTCTCTTGGCACCCAGTAAATCCCACAACCTCTTATCTTTGTCATGAGACCTTTGCAAAACGTCCCCTTTTGCCCGATTACTGCGTTAGGCTCAAATTTCAATCCTCGAAATAATTGAAGCTCCCCGCCGCAAGCAGCGGGGAATCTTCGACTGTAAGGAAGTTGGCCATTTTTAGATTCGCTCGCTAACCCCGCAGCAAGCTACGGGGAATGCGCTCGCTATTGCAGTTCAAGGCCTTGCGCATTTCTAAGGCCTCGCTAAGATTAATTGAATCTCCATTAAAGTTGATGAAATGGTTGAAGTTTGCTTGCTGAATAGAACTGTTGAGTTTCCGTCGTTTGTTTTCTATCTTTCTTAGTTCATTTCGAGCAGAAGCCGCATCAAAATCCGGGCTGGGACGATGTATCCCATCGTCTCGAGTAAATGAAAACCTGTCTCTATTCTGCTTTGATTCCGAGCAGAAGCCGCATCAAAATCCGGGCTGGGACGATGTATCCCATCGTCTCGAGTAAATGAAAACCTGTCTCTATTCTGCTTTGATTCAGGCAAACAGTCTTTTAATGTCTTAATCCTGGCGTCATACTCTGAACGGAGTTCCAGCGCCTCGTACAAATACAAGGTCTTCTTTTTGTCTTTCATATGGCTTATGGCCTCCTTTCGTAAATGTCACGGTAATGGGGGGACGCACGGTAATGGGGAACGTTGTTACATGGGATCTGCGTTTCGTCTTGCGTTCTTCAGATTATAAGTTTCTCAGGGGACACATACGGAACATTCGTGCAGAGTGTGCACAACTCCATAATTTTGGTTTAAGTTTTTGGTATCACATATGCACTTTGGGGGGTAAAAAAGAGCGTTTTAATTTGATTTCATTGACAGGATTCTTTTCAGCGCTATACGATAAACTTCCATGTCTTCCCGCTTGTCGATTGCAATAACTTTAATGACATGGTCAATCTCCTCATAAATAATTATGATTCGCTTCTTGTCAGCGTACACTTTGAAGTAACCTTCAAGGTTTATACCGGCGCTGTTTGAAGACTTGTTTCTTTACGCTGCCATCTAATTTGTTAAAGTCCGTATGGGCTTCCGGAATCAGCTCAACTTTCCAAGTCGGCACGGGTTAATCCCTCTGCATTTAGCAAATCATCAAGATTTACTGTTGATTTACTGCCTTTACGTTCTTTAATAATCCCGGCCAGGTAAACATGCTCAAGAATATCTTTTGCTTTCTCGGTACGTTCCCAGTCCTCGAAAGGGATAATTACCGCTGTCTTCTTACCTTGTGCATCAGTCACAAATTGTGTTTCCATGACGAGCCTCCATAAAATATTATAACCTAAAAATAAAGGTTGCGATAAATATTGTCAATAAAATCATTTCTGTGGGGGGCACGCTGGTGCTTTTGATGAGGGAGTTGTGGGCAAAGTCATCTGAGCTGGTCCCGTCACCGCGATGCATGTCGGACATGACGACAATTTTCGTGTCTGGCGTCAGGATGAGGAGAAATTGGTTTGTCTGGTTCATGAAAAGCTTTCTCACGCACGTGCAGCGCAGGCGCTAACTTATTTATGTATTCCTCCGGTTAAATTGCCCAGGCAGGAAGTACATGGATTTTTGTTTTCTTGAAACTCAAAAAATCGGGCTCTCCAAGATGGACAATAAAACCCCTGGATGGCTGATACAGGTTTATAAAACCTTTAAGCCCCGGCGGAAAAGGCTGTCTGCTGGAGTAGTTTGTTTTCACTTCAATCGGATATGGCTTATTTATATTCTCCTGCCAGATAAAATCGACTTCATTTTTAGCCTGGCTTCGCCAGAAACCGATTTTTTGAGAAAAATCATTTTCTTTGCTAAGTTGGCTGAAAACAAAATTTTCTATTATTGCCCCTTTGTCCATTCGTTGGTTTAAGGGATCAAAATTGTTGATTGCCCCATTTCTTAATCCAACATCCTCAAAAAAAACCTTGGGAGTTTTTGTTATCTCCTTTCTCTTGTTAGTAAAAAACGGCCGTACCAATTTAAGAACATAGGTATTTTCCAATAAAAACAGATATTTTTTAACAGTTGGCCGAGACAGTCCCGAAGATACAGCCAATTCCTGCTCTTTTACCAGGTTGCCAATTTGGAGACAGAGCAGAAAGACCAGATTATTATACCCTGAAACATCGTTGATTTGTCCAATATCCTTGATGTCGCGTCTGATATACAGAGAATATATTTCCTGAAGGTCTCTTTGTTTTATAAGCGGGTTTTCCTGTAATGAAACTGCTGGATACCCGCCGAAAATCAAATATTCTTTTAAAAGAGCATTGAGTCTACGTTTATGGATCTGGCTGATCTTCTTGAAATCTTCTTCAGGATGCTTAGCGCAAATCCAGAAGTGAAGATTAAAATTCGAAATAATCTCTGCCAGGTCTTTTTCTTTTTTAAACTCAAGAAACTCCCGAAAACTGAGAGGTTTAATCACAAAAGAATAAATCCTACCGGTTAATCGATCGGTAAATTTTTTCTTGATTTCTAAAGAAGACGAACCGGTAACAATGAATTTAAGCCCCGGCTTGTAGTGGTCGTGCAAATATTTCAGAAAGGAAGACGGCTTGTCAAGATGCTGCACCTCGTCAATAAAGACAAATACCCTCTTTCGTGAATCAACGCCTTTATCCTTTAATATTTGCTGGAATTCATTGTAATCTTTTAAATTTTGCAAGAGGCTGAAATCGTAAATATTTTCCATGTCAAGATAAACAATTTGAAAAGGAGGAATGTCGTTGTTCAATAAGTGTTTGATTAAGAGATATAAAAGCGAGGTCTTGCCGGTCTGCCTTGCGCCGGTTAAAAGAAGAATATTTTCCGGTTCCAGAAATGGAATCATTTTCGGCAGGATTTCTCTCGGCAATAGATTTTCAGGAAAAAGGATATTCATGCGTGAGTTGTTAGCATTTTCTTTAAGAATTTGTCAATTACTAATGATTAGTTTTATTTTTATTGTTTTTCAAAGGTCTCTTCGTGGTCTTTGTGGTGAAAAGAAATTATAGATAGCTCCGCCTCTTGGATTACATTAAAAGAGGCTGCTTAACGAGTTAATTTTATTGCAAATATGTTGCAAATTGTGGTAAGATTGCCACGTCCCGCCACGCTTTGCTCGCGGCTAAAGGCTTACTTGCTCCTCGCAATGACATGGCAGGCTGTATCTCAAAAATTACCAGAGAGAAATTATCCTGTCAGAAGAAATTTTAATGAGTTTTTTTGCTTTTGTATCTTGATTTGCATTAAGCTCAACAACAAGATCAAAGGAATTATCATCATATTGTTTGATATCCTGCCAATCTTCGCAGTGAGCCACCAAAACCAGCTCTAAAGCTTTTTCAGATATTATGCAGTTAATAAAGTCCTTTACTATTTCAGGCCCGATAAAAATAATGCGATTATGGCCGTTTTTTGCAATGGCAATTAATCTTTCCGCTAATTTGCCACGGATGTTATTGTATTCTCTCAGTTTGGATATTATAAAACGCGCCGCCAACTTCGATTTTGCCTCGATCCCTTTTGGGGTTAAAAGATAAGCATAACCTATCTTGTGGGGATTTTTACGGAAATTACCGATTTTGACAAGGCCCTTTGTTAGAAGCTGCTTCAGGACATAATTGATCTGGCCCAGGCTGATTCCTGTAAACTGCGCTAATTGGCGCTGAGTTGAAATCTCCTGCCCGCCCA
>JACNLL010000016.1 GCA_014381545.1 Candidatus Desulfaltia bathyphila | reverse complement strand
AGCCACTAGGGCACAACGGCACATATGATTGAGGAATTAAGGGATTGAGGGATTGAAATCAGTAGAATACCTTTAATTCCTAAATTCCCAAATTCCTCAATTCCTCAATCATAGCCCTCATTTGTGTCTTGGTGGCTGAATTATTATGAACTTCAAAATTTGAAGAGCTAATGCCGCCCAAAAAAAGACTTGACCTGATAATTGTGGAAAAGGGACTGGCGCTAAGCCGGCAACACGGACGTGCCCTGATTATGTCGGGGAAGGTTCTGGTAAATAACTGCCCGGTGGATAAGCCGGGCGCTATTGTTTCAGAAGATGATGAGATAACTATTAAAGGAGAGGATATCCCCTATGTAAGCAGAGGCGGCCTTAAGCTTAAAGAGGCTTTGCATGCTTTTAAAATAGATGTTAAAAATCTTGTCTGTCTTGATGTGGGAGCATCAACAGGCGGATTTACGGACTGCTTACTTCAACATGGAGCGGCCTGTGTGTATGCCGTTGATGTCGGATATGGACAATTGGCCTGGAAGCTTCGGCAGGATCCGCGCGTCGTGGTTATTGAACGGACAAATATCCGGCACATGCCCGCTGAAATAATTCCCCGGCCTGTTGATCTTATTACAATAGATGTTTCATTTATCTCCTTAAAAATAGTTGTTCCAACAGTAATTAAGTTTATAAAAAAGGGGGGCACGATCCTTGCCCTGATAAAGCCCCAGTTTGAAGTCGGCAAGGGTAAGGTCGGCAAGGGGGGCGTGGTTCGTGACAAAAAACTGCATGATGAAGTGATAAAGAATCTTTCAAATTTTTTTATTAAAACAGGTTTTTCGTGCGAATCGGTTATACCCTCTCCAATACTTGGCCCCAAGGGAAACAGGGAATTTATAATTGCATTAGAATTGCTTTAGAAGTCGTAATAGTTCAGCCACAAAGTCACATATGATTGAGGGATTAAGGGATTGAGGAATTAAAATCAATAGAATACCTTTAATTCCTAAATTCCTTAATTCGCAATTAAGCGAGGTGTCTTGGTGGCTGAACTGTTACTATAAGGCTTGATTTTCTTTGGTTAAAAATATAGATATATTTTTTTGTTTTATGATTTTTTAATATTCTATCTGAGAGGAGTTTAAATGACCGACATGACTGAAAACTTAAGAAACATCGCTTTTGTATCACATGGTGGAGCCGGAAAAACATCTCTGGCCGAGGTTATGCTTTTTAACGCGGGCATTATCAACAGGCTTGGACGTGTTGAAGACGGCAATACAGTTATGGATTTTGAGCCGGAAGAGCTTAAACGTAATACAAGTGTCAGCAGTGGATTCCACCAGTTCAAACGGGGGGAAGAGGTTATTTCCCTTATAGATACCCCTGGAGATCAGAATTTCTTTTCAGATACCAAAAGCTGCATGCAGGCTGCCGATGGAATCGTTGTTCTGATTGATGCCGTAGACGGCGTCAAGGTGCAGACCGAGATGGCATGGGATTTTGCCGAAGAATTCAACCTGCCTTGCATAATTTTTATAAATAAAATGGACAGGGAACGGGCGGATTTCTTTCGCACTTTTAAAGATGCGGCAGACTGTTTTAAACCAAAGCCTATCATATTGCAGCTTCCCATAGGAACTGAAGCGGATTTTAAAGGGGTTGTGGATCTTATCAGGATGAAAGCATATACCTATAATTCTGACGGAAAGGCAACACAAGGCGATATTCCTTCTGATATGCAGGAGCTGGTAGAAAAAGAGAGAGAAGCCCTGGTTGAAAATATTGCCGAGGTAGATGATGATCTCCTTGAAAGGTATCTTGATGGAGAAACACTGTCCGATGACAATATCATAACCGGTTTAAGAAAAGGTGTATTATCGCGAGCAATTGTGCCTGTTCTTTGCGGATCGGCTACAAGTAATATCGGCATCGATTTATTATCCGATACAATTGTTAAATGCATGCCTTCACCTGTTGATAGAGGCGTTATAACAGGCACGGATTCTGAAGGGAAAAATGAAATCAAGCAAAGTCCGGATCCGAATGCCCCATTTTCAGGTTTTGTGTTTAAAACCGTGGCAGACCCGTATGCCGGCCGGCTATCGATCTTCAGAATTGTTTCAGGAACTCTGGGAAGTGACGGAACCTTTTATAATGCAAATAAAAATTCAAAGGAACGCTTTACCCAGCTATTAAGGCTTGCAGGAAAAGAACAAAAACCAATAACAGAGGCCGGGCCGGGTTCTATTGTCGCTGTTGCAAAACTTAAAGATACAACCACGGGCGATACCCTTTGTGATGAGGCCAATAAGATTAAATTCAAATGCGCCGACCCTCTTCCTCCGGTTATCTCTTTTGCTATTGAGCCAAAATCAAAGGATGATGAAGACAAGATATTTACTTCTCTCTCAAAGCTTCTGGAAGAAGATATTGCTCTGAAGCTTACACGGAATTCCGAAACAAAGGAGATTCTTCTGTCAGGAAGGGGGCAAGTTCATATCGAGACTGTTATCGAGAAGCTCAAAAGGAAGTTCAATGTTAAAGTAAATCTCAATACCCCCAAGGTTCCCTATAAAGAAACAATAAAGAAAAAGGTCAGGGTTCAGGGAAAACATAAAAAACAATCAGGGGGCCACGGCCAGTACGGTGATTGCTGGATTCGGATAGAGCCGCTTCCAAGAGGAAAAGGTTTTGAGTTTGTCAATTCAATTGTAGGAGGCTCGATTCCAAAAACTTATATTCCGGCGGTTGAAAAAGGGATTGTGGAAGCGTCACAAAAGGGTGTGCTTGTCGGGTTTCCCTGCGTGGATTTCAGAGTTATACTTGACGACGGCTCCTATCATGCTGTTGACTCTTCTGAAATGGCGTTTAAGATTGCCGGTTCTATTGCCTTTAAAAAAGCTGTCGAAGAAGCCAATCCTGTTTTACTTGAACCCATCATGAAGGTTTCCATCACAACGCCTGATGAATACATGGGTGACATCATGGGAGATCTTAACAGCAGACGCGGCAGAGTCCTGGGCATGGACAACAAGGGTAAAAATCAGATTATCAATGCAACCGTACCGATGGCTGAATTTCTTACCTATGCTCCTGATATCAAATCGATGACAGGCGGTCGCGGCATGTTTTCCATGGAATTCTCTCATTATGATGAGGTTCCGGCACAGATATCACAAAAGCTTATTGAGGAGATAAAAAAAGGTAACCGTTCACGGTTGTCGGTTCACAGTTCACAGTTTTTTCAACCGTGAACCGATAACTGTAAACCGTGAACAGTTACAAAAAAAGTAAAGAAGAAGGAAAGTGAGCTAAAGTGCCTTAAGCCCGCAATGGTGTACAGCGCTCTCATCCAGCATTCTCGGCAGGCCTCCACGGTCAGATGGAATAAATCCAAGAGACTTTTTCCATACCTCATCATCTTCCATGCAGAAATAGACAAGAACATTGGGGGCCGCTTCCTTTATCCAGGATGCCATCTTTTGATAAAGATCAATACGAAGCGGCTTAAAATAGCGCATCTTATTGTCAAGGCCAGATATGAATTCTCCGTATATTATTTTTGAACCAGGAAACCGTTTCTGAATAACCGGTTTTAAAGACGGTATAAATCTAAAAGTGCCGAGGCTTATCCATACGATATTTTCAGGAGATACTGTGGAAAAAAGCTGGATAATCACCTGCCTGTAATCCTCTTCGCAGCCCTCATAAATAATCATTGGATCAAAATGAAAGGCCAGCGGATATCCCCATGACTCGCATTTAGCAGCCGCCTTTAGCCTCTCGAAAAGAGAGGTTGTATGACGTTCCTCATTGCTGATAATTGCATTTGTGTTAAGTGACCAGGAAACTATTGTCTTCCGATTATGATCAAGATTTTTCAGCCCTTTAATGGCGGTTGTTTTGGTCTTTAGCTCCAGCACGGCGGATGACTGACCCGCAAATTTAGGAACAAGCAGACTTGAAAGGTCGGTCCATCTTTCCCAGATCATGCTGTCTGTAAACTCTCCGGTCCCTACCCTGCTCACACTCTTTTCTTGAAACAGGCTTTCCAATTCTGACAGCAGATCGTCATGGTTAACGAAATACTGAAGAACAGGCGGATGAAAATATGATTGCAAGATGCAATACGAGCAATCCATGGTGCAGAATGTTCCGATATGCAGTATCTTGTAGCCACAGCAGGTATAATAGCGGGTTCCGGGACATGGCCTGATAAAAGCGCCCTTATTTTTTGTAAGGAAAAGGGCCTCTTTTCCCTTTTTAACAGGATCGTCTGCTGATGAGACCGAATCAAAAACTTCACGCGCATCCTGAACTGTTTCAGAAGGCAGATTAAGGCGCGATTGAATGGAAACAACCTCCGGTGAATCTGCAACCTCCTTATCTATATAAAGCTTTAAAAGCGGCATAAATTCAAAATAAATAAAACAGCCTCATAAGTCAATGCACATCCCTTTTCCATTATTGAAGATTGCTCCCTTGAAGAATAGCTTAACGACTTTTTTATGTCGCTCGTTTTGGAATGCTACCGGCAATGATTGCTTTCCCCTTGACATACAAGGCTAATTTTTCTAAACTCGCCTCACCCAAACAAAAACGCAAAAGCAAGTTTTTATGAATTCAGTTATTGACTTTTTAAAAAGGAATGTTTCTGAATAGAGCATTTTCCGCAACAAGCTGCGGAAAATGCTCTCGTTTTTGCGGTTTAAGTTCTTTAAGAAGTCGACAAAGGCAAACTATCCGCGATGGTAGGACGCAAAGCTGTGGGTCACTGTAAAGGTGATTGTCTTCGTGAAATTAGACGATCATGATGAGACCTTCTTCTTGATTTCATCAACGATTTCAGGATTGGCCAGCGTAGATACATCACCTACGGCCTTTTTATTTGAAATGGCCCCAAGCACCCTGCGCATAATCTTGCCTGAACGTGTCTTAGGCATGTCGGATACGAGCCAGACTTTTCTCGGCCTTGCGATCTTGCCGATTGTGTCACAAATGGCTGCTGAAATTTTCGCAGCCAGTTCATCGCTGGCCTCGTATCCTGGTTTTAATGAGATATATAGATCCGGAACAACTCCTTTTATTTCATCTGCCACAGGGACTACCGCTGCTTCTGCAACCTCTTGAACAAGAAAAGAAGCCGACTCAATCTCTTTGGTTCCCAACCGGTGTCCTGAAACATTGATTACATCATCGATCCTGCCAAGAATACGATAGTATCCGTCTTCAGCCTCCATAGCAGCATCGCCTGTAAGATACGGCCAGTCTCGCCAATCCTTGCTGTTTTTGTCCTTGCAATATTTTGCATAATAGGTTGAAATATATCGATCCCGATCCCCCCATATTGTCTGAAATGCACCGGGCCATGGATTTCTTATGCAAATGTTGCCTGCCCTGCCCTCTCCTGCCTTTATTTCATTTCCAAACTCATCATAAATAACCGGATAAATGCCGGGAACTCCAGGGCCCGCGCTTCCAGGCTTCATCGGTTTTATTGCCGGCATGGTGCTGCAAAGAAAGCCTCCTGTCTCTGTCTGCCACCATGTGTCAACTACCACAGCCTCACCCTTTCCGATGACCTTATAAAACCATTTCCAAACTTCTGGCTCAATCGGCTCTCCCACTGTGGTCATGTGTTTGAAGTGATAATTATATTTTACCGGCTCATCAGGACCGATTTTTCTTAGAGCCCGTATAATAGTTGGTGCAGTATGAAAGATATTTACATCAAGCTCTTCCGCTATCCTCCATGCCCGGCCGGCATCCGGATAGGTGGGCACACCTTCATAAATAACTGTAGACGCACATAGAGAGAGGGGACCGTAAACTATGTATGAATGACCGGTGATCCATCCAATATCTGCCATGCACCAATAGACGTCTTCCGGATGAATGTCTTGAATATACTTTGATGTGCCTGTTACATACGCGAGATAGCCGCCTATGCTGTGCTGACATCCCTTGGGCTTTCCTGTCGTACCACTGGTATACATAAGAAAGAGAGTATCTTCAGCCGGCATTGATACCGGCTCGACTCTTTTCCCGCGAAAATCCTTAAGCAAATCATTTACTAAGTAATCACGGCCGTTAACAAGAGGTGTCGAACTTATTTTTTTTCCAGGATAACGCTGCCATATCAAGACCTTATCGACCTCCTGACCATCCTTTTTTGATAAATCGACGGCTATATCGGCGTTTTTCTTGTGATCACGAAATTTACCACCCCGGTAATACCCGTCAATTGTTATCAGTACCCTGCTTTGAGAGTCTACTATCCTGTCTGCGCATGCCCTGCCGCTGAAACCTCCAAACACCTTGGTATGAATAACGCCAAGCCTGGCACACGCAAGCATCGTTATCGGAAGATCTTCAGTCATCGGCATGTGAAGCGTTACCCTGTCTCCCGCCTTTAATCCTGCAAAGTCTCGAAGAAGCACAGCAAATTCGTTAACCCTCACATAAAGTTCCTGATAGGTAATATGTTCAATTCGTTCATTCTCAGGTTCCGGAACAAAATGTATTGCAGTCTTGTTTTTGTTATTCTCAAGGTGCCTGTCGACACAGTTGTAACAGGCGTTTATCTTTCCGCCCACAAACCATTTCCAGCATGGAGCATCGCTTGTATCCAATATGGTATCCCACTTCTTGTACCAGTGTAAAAGATCAGCATATTCCGTGTAACATTCAGGGAAATTGTCCAGAGCAAAACGCTCGTAAATTGATTCATCCTTAATATTAGCCTGTTCAATAAATTCTTTAGAAGGATAAACATACTCCTCTTCCTGCCAGTGAACAGCTATTTGAGCTTCTGATGTTTCTACTGCTTCATTCTTTGCCATAAATTATTCCCCTAAAAGTTTTTTGTTTTCTATATTTAACAAAAAAACCCTTGAAAAAAACCAAGGGTTGCTAAAAAATGTTATTCTTATTTTTTATGAACCGCAATAGCGAGCGCTAACCCCGTAGCTTGTCGGAGCAAAGCGGAGATCCCAAAACTACTTTATATTCTATTTTCCCTTTTTATTCCAAGAAAAAATACTTCAAATGCTGTTTTAAGGGCCTGCTTCAAATAATCTTTATTGTTACCCATTATTTTTTTGTTTTCTCCCCAGAGAACTATGCCGGAAAATAACGCCCACAGCAGGTCGGCAAGCACTTCAGGTTTTTTGTCAATAAGAACGCCTTTATTGATCTCTTCATTAAATATATCTGACATTGCGCCGAGAGAACTGTTAAAGAGTTCTTTGATGTCTGCAAGGAGTTGGGGCGATAAGTTTTTAAGAATTTCACTCGATTGAAGACGAAGCAAGTTTATAAGAATTAAGGGGTCGAATTCATAAACATCAATTATGGCATCCTTTAATGCCTCTAATTTTTGTTGTCCATCTAATCCCTTTTCAGCGCTTACATGCCTTAACCTGATATTTAGATATTGAAGTATTCTAAGAGAAAGGGATGCACACAGCTCATCTTTGCTTTTGAAATAAAGATAAAGGGTGCCCGGGCTAAGCTCGGCTTCTTTGGCAATATCCTCCATTTTTACTTTAGCAAAGCCTTTGGTATAAAACACCTTTTTTGCAGCTATCATGATCTGCTGCCGTCTTCTCCCTCTCTCACGCTCTTTTCTTTCTTGTATTCCCATAATCCGCTGAATTTGATTTATTTGTTAAAAGCCTTTTTAATAGATATTTTTTATTTGGTCAAGAAAAATCTTTATGCAGTTACAGGATTTTCTCAAGGATGGGATCTTTTACAATGTTATTTAGCTTAACGGCACGCTCTTGAAGCTCTTTAATACTGTTAAACCTTAAATTTAGCATATAGTTTGAGCCTTCAAAATCGGCTGGAGGGATTAGTTTTATGCCTTTGCCAAGCTTTAGCTCTTTGACATTGTTTTCAAATTTTCTTTTTGCTCTTGTTATTTCAGGAAATCGCCTTTGCTTTAAATAAGCTCTGATTTTTTGGGTTTTTTGCGTTCGGTCAAGATCCTCTCTATTTAAAATATCCGGAAAATCGCATTTGCGTAGTGCTTCCATTATAGAGATATTTTCGCGAAATGCGATTTCTTTAATCAGGATAATTATTTCTTTTTGCTTATTTAAACTTAATTTAAATTCATGAAAAAGGTTTACCAGTAAAATCGCTGCATCCTGTTCAAGCATGCCGAGTTCCACGGCTATACTTAAAGGAATAGTATTTGAAAGTATGCAATCCTGAACTGACAATGGAAGACGGCAAATATTTTTAATTTTTTTTATCAAAGCTGGATTGTCCGGCAATCCAAGCTCCGAAGCTGCTTTAGAAAGGCTGATAGAATCTTTATAAAAGCTGGAAAGCATGCTTAACGCTTTAGACTTTTCGATCAGGTTAAGCTGCCTTTGCATGGTATTATCTGCTATTGCGATCTTTGCACATTGAAGTCTGCTTGCATCAGAACCAAGTATTTTTACTTCAAGAGCAGCCCATCCAAGATATCGACATGCTTCAATCCGGCAAAAACCACATATGATAGTAAATGCAGATCCCTTTGCTATTAATAATGGCGGGTTTATCAACCCCACCTTATTAATAGAATTGATAAGATCATCTAATTTTGTTTTGGTTGTGACACGATAGGTATTATCTTCTGAATCAATACATGAGAGAGGAACTGTCTTTATATTAAAGCGCATAAGATGTTGGTTACTCGTTGCTCGTTGCTGGTTCTTTTTTCGCTTCTCTTTTTCAGCTCAAATCCGTACCAGTTAATTGCGTCAATGCTTGCAGATATTTTTTACGTGTATTTTCAACCACTTCGTTTGGGAGATTTGGCGCCGGCGGCTTTCTGTCCCAATTTATAGAAATCAGGTAATCTCTAACATATTGTTTGTCAAAACTTTTTTGCGAACCGCCTGGTCTGTAAGTCTCTTTTAACCAGAATCTTGATGAATCAGGTGTCAGCACCTCATCAATAAGAATGATATCTTTCCCGACGCGGCCGAATTCAAATTTTGTGTCTGCAATTATTATCCCTTTTTTATCAGCTAATTCAACACCCTTTTTATAGATTTCAATACTAAGCTCTTTAACCCTGTTTGCATCTGCTTCCCCTATTCTCTTTGCGGCCTCTTCAAAATCTATGTTTATATCATGGGTGCCTGTTTCCTCTTTTGTTGAAGGGGTAAAAATCGGTTCAGGGAGTCTATCCGATTCTTTCAGGCCTTCGGGAAGCTTTATGCCGCAAACACTTCCTGTTTTTTGATAAGATATCCAGCCTGAACCCGATATATACCCTCTGACTACACATTCGACAGGAAGCGGCTCTGCTTTTTTAACGAGCATGCTTCTTCCACGAAGTATTTCAGCATAAGGTTTACATACAGGATGATACTCATCCACATTGCTGGTAATAACATGGTTGCATAAGATAGGCTCCATCACCTTAAACCAGAAGAGCGAAATTTGTGTTAGAATTTTTCCTTTTTCAGGAACAGGATCCGGCATGATAACATCAAATGCGGAAATTCTATCGGTTGCTACCATTAAAAGGCATTCGCCAAGGTCGTATATATCTCTCACCTTGCCGCTTTTTATTAGATTTAATTCAGGGAAATTGGTTTCAAATACTGTTTTTTCCACAAGAAGATCCTTTCGGTTAGAGTTTTTACAAGATTACAAATTTCTTTTTTGTCTGTCAAATTAAATTGTTCTTTGATAACCGAAAACCGAGCCTCATCAAACTTGTTACAGGGAACTTCAATTATGTTTTTTCTTGACACACGGCCTATTTCTTCATAAAAATAGTTTTGCAAAAATGCTGTTAACGACCCTTTTCTTCAAAAAAGGAGGATGAAATTATGAAGTTAGCTTCTGTTAAAAACAGCTTTCCTGCAACTCTAATCGTAATCCTGGTTGTCTTGAGTATCACAAGTTGCGTTCCTATGAGGCAAGCTCTCCAACCAGACCAAATAATCCCGCCAACACCAAGGCTTGATAATGAAGGCGCCTATATGTGTCCATATACGCAGGACGGCGTTGTTGCGGAATGGGTAGATAAGGCCATAAATGCGAAAATGGGTGCAACTATCGGCAAGCACGCAGGCGCCTATCTTGGGCAAAAAGCGTTAGAGAATATTCCATTTGTTGGTGGATGGTTAGGAAGTACAGCCGGCGAAGCAGCTGGCCGTGCAATTGCCATTAAGGCCAGCGGTGGGTGGGATTACATAAAAAGTACAAGCGACATTTCTTTTGACAACGTAAACGATCTCGCGGTATATATTTATGTAACACACGCTACTAATGAACATTTCCAGGATGTTCTTCAGGCAACCATGGAGATATATCCAGAGCTAAAGAAGGGGTATTATAATGCCCTTTGTAATGCTCAGGCCAAATAGTGCCTGATGGATTCAAATATGTTTTCCGCGAATTTGAACAAAATTGAATATTTTTCAAAAGTCTCGTTGAGTAAACTCGGCGCAGCGCTCTTTTCTCTGGCCATCTTCTCTTTTGGTTGTGCAACCGTCCCGGAGCACTCTGGTACGGCAGCGCACTATGTTGACCCAGGCCAACAGAGCGAAGTTTCCGGCGTTGGGCTTGAATCTCAGGATATCATCAACATGACCGATAAAATGATGCATGATATACTGGCCACGCCCATATTCTCCAAGCCTAAGACCCCTCCCAAAGTTATTATTGATTCGGAATACTTTAAGAATGAAAGTTCCACGAGAATAAATAAGAATATGATCACCGATCGGCTCAGAACCGGGCTCAACCAGGCTGCTCGCGGCAAAATGATATTTGTTGGCCGAGAGTACATGAACATGGTGCTCAAAGAACTACAATTAAAACAATTAGGCGTAATCAATGAAGGGGAATCCGCATCCGAGCCCAAGGCTTACGGAGGTGATTTTCGGTTGGGAGGACGTATTTCTACTTTGGATTCGGTTAATCCCAAAACCGGCAGTTTTGCCCGTTATCACCAGATTTTGTTTGAAATGATAGATTTGAATACCGGCGAAATTGTATGGAGCGGTTCCTATAACTTTAAAAAAGTGGGCCAGGAAGACATTATATACAGATAATATGATTGATAAATTGAGGAATTGCGAATTGAGGGATTAAAATCAGTAGTCCGCCGCAGGCGGATCAATTCTTAAATCCCTAAATTTGGTGACTTGGTGTCTGGCTGAACTATTACAATAAAATAAATATCTGCCATGCAAAATTTTAGTCGCATTAAATTTCCCTTTATCTTAACTGCTGTTTTATTAGTTGTTATCGGCTGTGCGGGAAGGCAAAAATTTAAGAAGATCGATGTTCCTGAAGCAGCTATGCGGTCATATCTTGCTGACAAGCCCGTGAAACTCAGGCCGGGGTTTCGGGCCATGCTTGAGGAGGGAAAAAGAAACTATGTTTTAAATAATATGCGTGTCGGCATAGATGCTTTGCAGATAGGACATCTTGAGATTGCAAAAAAGTGTTTTGACAATGCCTTAAATCATATTGAGGCTGTTTTTGCTGATAATGAAAAGGCAAAAAAAGCAAGAAGCCTGTGGTATGAAGAGGGTATGAAAGATTTTAAGGGCGAGCCCTATGAACGCGTTATGGCATATTATTACAGGGGGCTTCTATACCTGGCAGACAAAGATTACGAGAATGCCAGGGCATGCTTCAAGGCAGGCATCATCCAGGATGCATTTGCTGAAGAAAACCAAAACCGTTGCGATTTTGCCCTGTTGTTGTTTCTGGAAGGATATTCTTCCCTGAAGCTTGGCGATCATCAATTGGCAACAGCAGCTTTTAATGAATTGAAAAAATTACGACCGGATTTCACTGTTCCTTCCCGCGATTCCAATCTCCTGATAATTATTGAGACAGGAACATCGCCGCGTAAACTTGCCGACGGTGTCGGCCATGGAGAACTAAAATTCTTCAGAGGCCGTAATATTATAGAAAAACGCGTCACACTCTACATAGACAACAAGGAGTTCACAGCCTACCCAATAGAGGATGTTGCATGGCAGGCCATGACACGCGGAGGCAGGCCTGTTGACAAGATAATCAAGGGTCAAGTTCAATTCCGCAAGACCCACGAAAAGATCGGCACTACCTTGACGGATATCTCGTCAAATTTGCTGTTGGCAAGCCCTGTGACTTCGCATTCCGATACTCTATCCGGAGTAAGCGCCGCGCTGGGAATCTTAGGCGTTGCTGAGATGGCGCTTGCAGCGCGAACGCGAACTCATGCAGATACACGCTACTGGGATAACCTGCCTGACTCGGTGCATCTTGTTTGCCTCAAAATTGCTCCGGGTTCTTATCAGTTAAGAACAAAATATTTAAACGGCTCTTCCGTTAAAATTTCCGAAGATATTGAGACAATCAAAATCCCTGCCCTTGATGCAAACAGCACGATACTCTTGTGGAAACGTCCAGGTATAAATTATATTTCAGGGGATTAATAATTTGGTGCGCCCGGCAGGATTCGAACCTGCGGCCTACGGATTCGTAGTCCGGCGCTCTATCCGGGCTGAGCTACGGGCGCACAAAAAACTAAATATTACGATATTATCAATCTTCATGTCAATGGTAAGTTAAAATATATGTAACCGTTCACGGTTACCATTTATTTATATTATGGATACAATTCATGTAAAATTTATGAAACTGGCATTAAAGGAAGCGGCAAAAGCCAGGCAAAAGGATGAAGTTCCAATTGGAGCGCTTATTGCCACGGAATCGGGCAAAATCCTCTCATCCGCACATAACCAAGTCATAAGTCTTGCCGATCCTACAGCGCATGCGGAAATATTGGTGATACGTGAAGCAGCCAAAAAGATTCAAAATTACAGATTGTTAAAGACAACCCTGTATGTTACGATTGAACCTTGTATTATGTGTATGGGCGCAATTATACACGCCAGAATATCAAGGGTTGTTTTTGGCGCAAATGATCCAAGGTGGGGAGCGGCAGGTTCGCTATACAGTCTGGCAGATGATATGAGGTTAAATCACAGACCTGAAATAGTTTGCAATGTTTGCAACGATGAATGTAAAAACATAATTCAGGCTTTTTTTCGCGCAAAGCGCAAATTAGTCGAGTGAGAAATTGCGAAGTAAAAAGGAGTAAGCCGTGGCTAATATTGTTATTGTTGGGACTCAATGGGGAGATGAGGGCAAAGGTAAAGTTGTGGATCTGCTTGCGGAATTTGCAGACATTGTTGTCAGGTTCCAGGGCGGAAATAATGCCGGCCATACAATGGTTGTAAACGGCGAGCAGTTTATCAGCCATTTAATTCCTTCAGGCATATTGCAGAAAAAAACCTGCCTTATCGGAAACGGAATGGTAATAGATCCTGCAGTGCTTATAGAAGAGCTTGATTATTTAAAAAGCAAGGGCATTGATGTCGGACAGGATCAGCTTATGATAAGCGAAAAAGCCCATATTATCATGCCCTATCACAAGCAGATGGATCATGCCCGTGAGAAGATGAAGGGCGATAAGAAAATCGGAACAACAGGACGCGGTATCGGGCCTTCGTATGAAGACAAGGCAACCCGCAGGGGAATAAGATTTATCGATCTTATTGATCCGGAGGTTTTTAGTGAAAAGGTAAAAACCATATTGGAAGAAAAAAATTTCTATCTTAAAGAATATCTTTCCTCTAATCCGTTGGATTTTGACGATATAATCGATAAATATTCTGAATATGCCGAAATACTCGCCCCATTTGTTACAAACATTTCTCTTGTAATCAGCCGGGCAATCAAGGAGGCGAAGCATATCCTTTTTGAGGGCGCGCAGGGGACCCATCTTGATATTGATCACGGCACTTACCCTTATGTCACCTCATCCAACACTATTGCCGGAAATGCCTGCGCCGGCGCCGGCATCGGCCCGAAAAAGATCACAGATGTAATTGGAATTGTAAAGGCCTATACCACAAGGGTTGGGCAAGGCCCCTTCCCTTCGGAACTTTTTGATGAAACAGGAGCTAACATTCAGGAAAAAGGTGTGGAATTCGGCGCGACAACCGGCAGAAAGCGCAGGTGTGGATGGCTTGATACAGTAATATTGCGCAATTCCGTGCGTTTAAATAGTCTCTCCGGCTTGGCTATAACCAAGCTGGATGTATTGGGGGAGCAGGAATTTCTTAAAATATGCACCGGCTATGAGTATGACGGGAAGATTATTAATGATTTTCCTGCAAGTCTCAAAGTCCTTTCCGCATGTAAACCAATATATGAAACACTGCCAGGATGGTCGGAAGATATTTCTAATATTCGAAAATTTGAAGATTTGCCTCAAAATGCAAGAAATTATCTCAATCGAATTGAAGAGCTTGCTGAAACCCCGATACAAATAATATCGCTTGGCCCTGCAAGAGATGAAACAATAATTATTAGTAATCCTTTTAAAGATTTTTAGCCATTAGCTTTTAGCAATCAGCCTTTAGCTAAGAGCTAACCGCTAATGGCTAATAGTTTTTTCACATTATCAATTGACATATAAAGTTTATTGAAATAGAAATTATCAAATGTCGGGACGTGGCTCAGCCTGGTAGAGCACAGCGTTCGGGACGCTGGGGTCGCTGGTTCAAATCCAGTCGTCCCGACCATGAGCTACGAGAAAAACCTTATTTAAAATTTAAGGGGGTAAGAGTTTTGGCTGAAGGAACAGTAAAATGGTTTAGCAATAAGAAAGGATATGGCTTTATTGAGCAGGAAGGTGATAAGGATCTTTTTGTTCACCATTCCGCCATTAATATGACAGGATTCAAAAGTCTGGAAAAAGGCGACAGGGTTAGTTTTGACGTTGAAGAAAGTGATCGTGGCCCTGAGGCAAAAAACGTCACTAAGTTATAACTCGCTTTAATATCTGTTTATGAGTATCTCATCAACGTCAGATGAGATACTCCCCTCATCATAAATTCCTGCCTTAGGGCTTATTACGCAAAAATAAATTAGCAGCGTTTACGATTAAGACCGTTGCAAAACGTTGTTTTAAGTTGTGCTTCATTTTTTCGTATGGTTTTCTCTTTTTTTTTACAGTTAATCAACAAATTATTAAATGGAGGAAAGTTATGGCTAAAAGTGTTTACAAAATTATTGAACTGGTAGGAACAAGCGAAGTCTCATGGGAAGATGCTGCTAAAAATGCAGTTGAGACTGCCGGAAAGTCTCTTAAAAATTTGAGAATCGCAGAGATAGTCAAACTTGACATGAAGATTGATAACGGGAAGGTGACCGCCTACCGCGCAAGGGTAACCTTGTCCTTTAAATATGAACCTCGCGATTAATGATGACGTCGTAAAAAGTACTAATTTCGAAGATTAATGTAAAACCCTCTTGTGTAACTATACATAATTACTGGATAGCGCTAACGGTTAGCGCTTACGCTTCACTACGTGTCACTTCGTGTCACTACGTGCCCCGCGCGAATGACAAAAGGGTGGATTTTGGCTTTTTACGAGTTCATAAATTGATGGTAAAAAAATGAATTTAGAATTGGACCCCAGGCTGCCGCTTATCCAGAACGCTGACTTGAAAGATAAGATCGTTCTGGTTAGAGTAGATCATAATGTGGTCAAAAAAGGTATAATTAGAGATCCGTATCGGATTGACGCCACCCTGGGCACACTTTACAATATTGTGGAACGAGGCGGCCGTCCCATCCTTATGACTCACGTGGGCCGAACACGCGATAAGAAAACAGGTAAAATCAAAGTTGAAGATCATACTTCTGTCCAGCCTGTTGTTGACTATCTGAAACGGAAACTGCACACAAAATTTTCGGTGCCTGAGTTTCCGGTTGATCCTGATGCCGGTATTAAACAGATCGACACATCCATCAACTGGCATATACGCGATTTGCGCGCCCGTCGGATAGGAGGCATTTATCTTCCTAACACACGCTGGTTTGAAGGAGAAGAGGCCACAGGCGATATAAGAGAGCGTTTTGCCCTTCAGCTTGCCGGCCTTGCCGATGTCTTTGTCAACGACGCTTTTGGGTCATGGCAGCCCCATGTTTCCACCTGTGATATAACCAGATACCTGCCCAGTTTTGCCGGATTTCTAATGCAAAGGGAAATAGCTCATCTGAGAAGGGTTCTGGAACCGGAAAGACCTTTTGTGGCTGTTGTAGCCGGGGCGAAATACGACACCAAAATCGGGCCGCTAAATGAGATTTACAAGAAGGTTGATCACCTGCTGCTTGGCGGAATTATCTATAACACCTTTTTATGCGCCAAATACGATATTCGAGTGTCCGGTGTAAGCGAATCGGACATTAATGCAGCCAAAGAACTTGTTAAGCAGGACCAGGAGGCCAAAAAGATTGTTGAGCTGCCCTTTGTAGTCGAGTCGGATACTATTGAGGGGCGTGTTGAAGGAAAATTCAGGACACTCAACATCATGGATTTTAAGCCCGGAAACGAATATGGATACTTCCTTGATGTTGCCCCTGAGTCTTTCGACGTTCCGGAGGTTGCCGAGGTTATCGGTTCGGCAAAAACCATCCTTGTCAATGCTGTCATGGGATTTACACCGCACTTTTTCGAAGGTTCGGAAAAACTTGACCGTACAATTGATCAGAATACACAAGCACAAAAGCTTTACGGCGGCGGAGATACGCTCCAGGAATTTAAAAACCTCAGTCCAGGCCTGTATCTGGCAGCCATGGACAACGCCCAGTACTTCTTTTTTACCGGAGGCGGCACAGTGCTTAAGGCTATAGAAGAAGGCACCCCTTACGGCCTCGAACCGGTCAAAGCGCTTATGGAAAACAGGGGGAAACATCCAAATGAGTAAAGGTCTCAAGTTAGCGCCTCAAAACCTGCAACAATGTCTAATAGTTCTTCTGTAATAGAGGTGTGTCTTTCCTGGTGAAATTGAAAGTTCAGCTCGTCTAAACGCTCTTCAATATTTTTTTCAGCCGCCTGCATGGCTGCAAGACGGCCGGCGTTTTCGCTGCACATGGATTCGGCAAAAGCTTGAAAAACCGATACAAACAGATGTTGCCGGATCAATGATGAAAATAGCCGGTTCCAATCCGTACTAAAAAGCGGCAAAGAGCGCGACGGCCATGGCCTGCTTTTCAGCTCTTGAAACCATTTATGATCAACCGGCAGTAGCTGAAGTCTATTGGGTTTATAAGATGCGCCAACCGTCTTATTATAAAAGATAACGATCTGATCGATTTTCCGCTCAAAGCGCCATGCCTCCATCTTCAGCACAATATCCCGCACCACCGGTGTAATAGCGGTTATTGAGCCCGGCAGAGAAAGGCAGTCTTCAACAGGCTGGCCGGCCTCTTCAAGCCGGGACATAGCTCGCAGCCCAACAGCTATAACTGTGCGGTTTTCCTGTCTTACCTTGAGTGTATTTATTTGTTCAGCCGCATAATGAGCTATCACTTCATTAAACTGACCAACCATGCCCTGGTCGGAGCCAAAAACAATGGCGCCGAGTCTTTGTTTTAAAACAGGTTTAAGTATCGGAATTTCACCGGGTATATGTTTTAGAACGGCCTGCAATCCGAATTCAACGGACCGATTATATTCGCCAAGGCAGTCAACCGCCTTCTCATACTGCTGAATGCTGACGGCTGCAAAAACCTTCATTGTTTTCACGACAGACATCAAATCTTCAGCGCTCTTGATTTTACGTTTAAGCAATTCAATCATAACAGGTAATTACTCAGTCGCCTACAGTCAGGCTTTTTATGTTATTTCTTTACGCTCGTTTTCAAGAGCTTTACGGGCGACAGTCAAGATAGCCTCTTGATCCTCATCCTCTAATTGACCGCCGGCTTCGATCTGTTCGCAAAGATGGGATAGTTGGGCTGTGACCTCCTTGCGTATAAGCCGCTCAACCTGTGGAATCTGATCAAGGGAAACCTCATCAAAGACACCTTCGTTTACCGCCACAAAAACAGCTATCTGCTCTGCAACCGGCATAGCTTGATGTTGAGGCTGTTTGAGAATTTCTCTAACCCGTCTCCCCCGCTCCAGTCTTTTGCGTGTTTCATCGTCAAGACGCGTGCCAAAACGGGAAAATGTCTCCAGTTCTTCAAACTGCGAGTAAGAAAGGCGTAAATCACCGGCAACTGCACGATATGCGGCTAATTGTGTTTTGCCGCCCACCCTTGACACAGATTTTCCAACATCCACTGCCGGAAGCACGCCCTTTTGAAAAAGGTCGGGTGAAAGATAGATCTGACCGTCGGTGATTGAGATGATGTTTGTCGGAATATATGCGGATATGTTTTGCGCCTCTGTTTCAACAACAGGCATAGCGCTCAATGAGCCGCCTCCAAGCTCCTCTCGGAGATGGGTGGCACGTTCAAGGAGCCGTGAATGGATATAGAAAATGTCGCCGGGAAAAGCTTCCCTGCCGGGAGGTCTGCGCAACAGAAGTGAAAGCTCACGATAAGCCCTGGAATGACGCGTCAGGTCGTCATATATAATCAATACATCCCTTCCCTGTTCCATAAAAAACTCAGCCATTGTCGTGGCAGCATAAGGCGCAATAAACTGCATTCCCGGAGTGCTGTCCCCTTCGGCCACCACGACGATGGAGTAATCCATTGCATCGTGCTTTCGGAGCTCATTAATAAGTTTTGCCACTGATGAACTTCGCTGCCCAATTGCACAATACACGCACAGAACATCCTTTTCCTTTTGATTAATTATCGTATCAAGGGCAATAGCCGTCTTGCCTGTTTGCCGGTCGCCAAGAATGAGCTCTCGTTGCCCGCGGCCTATCGGAATTAAGGCATCAACGACCTTCAGGCCTGTCTGTAACGGCACGAAAACAGGAGCCCGGTCCATAATCTCGGGAGCCTCGCGTTCAACAGGACGTCGTTCTGACGTCCTCACCGGGCCAAGATCGTCCAGAGGACGTCCCACGGGATCTACAAAACGCCCTATCAGCGCATCGCCAACCGGAATATTCAAAACCTGTCCTGTGCGCTGCACCTCGGAACCTGCTTCTATCTCCCTGCTTTCGCCGAAAAGAATAACACCCACCTCTGAAATATCGATATTAAAAACCATGCCTGGAATGCCGCCGGGAAACCGGACAAGTTCCTCGGATTTAACTCCGGATAAACCATCAACGCGGGCGATTCCCTGGCCAACATAGGTCACTATCCCAACTTCCCGGCCTTTCAGTTCATATGCATGTTTTTCAAGAACTTGATCAAACAGCATGAATGTGTCGTCAAGAAAGGATTTAGATGTAGTATTATTCTCAGTCATCACGTGTCTTTTTTGTAACTATTCAGGTTGTTTTTTTATCCCTTTTGCCTCAATTGTTGCGCGCATACTTTCCTCAAATGACTCCAGATAATCGGCTATATTCCAGGAAATTTTGCGGCCATGAAGTTTTAACTCGATGCCGCAGATAAGCTCCGGTAAAATCTCAAACCGCACGGCAACAGGATCGGTTGTCAGCTTTTGCAAAAGTTGCACAATTTCTTTTGCCGATTCCCCTGGAATTTCAAAGGCGCTGTTTACTTTGATTCCTTCCATAGAATGTTGAATGGCCTGCGCAAGCGCTTCTCGTTCATTGTTATCTACGTTTTGGAGACGCTCGATAAAGATGCTGGTAATGCGATTCTCAAGGTCGGCATTCGACAGATCCTTTATTGCCCTGCTAACAATGGCGCAGGTATGCCTCACCGCATGCCTGCGAATGTCCTGGAGAAAGGTCTCTTTCTCCTTCTCGATAGCCCCATACCATCTGGCCATATCGGCATCAACCCGGCTGCGAGCCTCCTTTATAAGCTCTACTCTGCGTGCTTCAGCCTCCTTTTTGATCTGAGAAAGCATCTCTTCATGCCTGGCATCAAATTCCCTGTTTTTTTTAAGAAAAAGCTCGGTCTCCTGCTCGGCCTCCTCTTTTTTTTTGCGCGCCCCTTCCAGACGAAGAGCGATTTTCTCTTGTCGCCTGTCCATTGCCTTAATAATGGGACCGTAAAGAAAACGCTTGAGCAGATAAACAAGCACAAGGAAATTTATTATCTGAGCAATTACTGTAAACCAATCGATTAGCACAGATTATCCCCCGGCTTTAGATACCACATAATTCCAGAACGGGTTTGCAAAAATCAGAATCATGGATACTACAAAACAGTAAATAGCCGTCGATTCCACCATTGCCAAACCCACAAAAAGGGTGCGTGTAATTGTATTGGCCTCATCAGGCTGTTGTGCAATAGAGCTCAAAGCCTGGGCCAATGCCCGCCCCTCTCCAAGCGCAGGACCGATCGAACCGATGCCGATGGTGAGTCCCGACGCAAGAATGGATATAGCTCCAATAATACCAATGTTATCCATTTTATACATCTCCTTTCGAATTTAGGTATTTAGGAATTTAGGAATTTAAGGTATTCTATTGATTTTAATTCTTCAATCCCCCAATCCCTTAATCCCTCAATTCCTCAATCCCTCAATCCCTATGTTCCCGCACACGAGCGCCTGCCGCAATGTATACCATCGCCAAAACTGCAAATATGTATGCCTGGATTAATCCGATTAATAACCCCAAAGCCTGCATTATAATTGGAAATATAAGGGGCGCAATGGAAAGCAGGATGGCGGCGATTATCGTGCCGCTCATTATGTTTCCAAAAAGGCGCATAGCCAATGCAATCGTGCGAGATACCTCGCCTATAATATTGAACGGCAACATTAATACCGAAGGTTTGGTATACTGTTTAAAATAGGATATACCCTTTTGAGTAATGCCGTACAGGGGAACCGCAATAAACACACAAACAGCAAGCGCGGCCGTTGTTGAAAGTGAACCGGTCGGCGGGTTATATCCGGGGATAATACTTAACAAATTTGAAAGCGCAATAAATAAAAAGAGTGTGCCCACAAAGGGCAGGTACCTCCCCGGATCATGTCCGCTGATCTCACGAATCTCATCTCTTATGCCGGTTACCAGTACTTCAAGAAGGTTCTGCCATCGAGACAGCCGTGTTGTTGAGGAAAGCTTTCTGGTCACAAGCCATGACCCGACAGTCATCAACGCCATTATGCACCATGTAAACAGTATGGTCGCATTAAGTGAAACAGGCCCCAATTGAAATAAAATTATTGAATCAGGAGTTATATGCATATTTCTCGTTTCTCGTTGCTCTCCGCTCTTTGCTCTATGCTCTCAGCTTTCCCCTGCCCGGCCCCCAGAGACGCGTAAGAATCCCCCGCATTACTAAAAAACCGATCATACATATTATCATCCGCTCCCAATGACCGTCCATGATGAGATAAAATCCAAAAAGAATTATCCCAAGGCGTCCAAAAAAGCTGCACATACTCAAAAGCGCCGGCCTTCTGACCTTAGGAAGCCGCTTAACAGTCAGCCACAGGCCTCCGAAGTAAAACGTCCCAAGACCAATGCCCGCGGCAAAAGCCGTTATGAGGATTACAACTTCACTCATTCTTTCTCTCTCTCTTTATCCCCTTTAATCATCTTTCGCTCAGATGTTATCCATAACCATGCGTTTAAACAACCTAAAATAAGGCCGATGATGAGAAGCATCAATGTCCATGAATAGCGGCTCGGCCATTTTATATCTATCCAGATGCCCAGGCAGATGCCAATCAGGGTGGGGATGACTACCGACCATCCAAGGACGCCGAACATGCCCAGTCCAAACCAGACGACACTCTCCTTCTCACGACGCGCTTTGATCTTGCGAACCTCTTTGACCCCCACTGTTTCGCTGAATTTATCACCTGACTGTCGATGTTTTTTATTCACAGGCCTGCTGTCAACCCCTGTTTTTCAATATCCATAAAGCGCCTGATAAAACCGGCTTCGAGCCTGGCTAATGCGGAACGCGACATTTTTTCCCGATCTTCAAGCTCAACAAATTGTTTTTGAACAGCTTTTTTCAACACTCCAAGATCAGGCCCCCGCACGGCATTTCTGGTGGAAAGCATAACCTCCTGGCCGCATTTGATCAGGATGCCTTCATCAACAGCATAAAACTGTTCGACAAGCTCGAGTGTTACAAAAGAAAAAATGCCGGGAATAATGGCGGCCACAAAATCAACATGACGTGATAAAAGGCAAAAAGAACCGTTTTCAGCCTCGGCAATCACCTTGACGACCTCTTCGTCAATAAGAATCTCTGTCGGGAGCAAAACCTTAAGTTTCATTTTTTTTTGCTTCATTAATATTTCCGATCATATAAAGCGATCTCTCAGGATAATCGGAAAATTCATCATTCAATATGCGCTCGCAACCATCTAAAGCCTCTTTGAGTTCAACCATCCTGCCTTCATAGCCTGTGAATTGCCGGGTTGTGAAAAAAGGCTGCGTCATAAACCGTTCCAATCGTCTGGCACGGCGCACAATCCGCCTGTCATCCCGCGACAGCTCCTCCAGCCCTAACATGGCAATAATGTCTTTCAGTTCTTCATATATCGCAAGTGTTTTACGCACAGCCTGTGCCACACGGTAGTGCCTCATTCCAACCACAGGGGGCACAAGCATTTTAGAACCGGACTTAAGCGTATCTATGGCTGGATAGAGTCCTTCGCCGGCCCTTTTTCTTGATAATACTATGGATGCGGAAAGATGAGAAAAGGTATGAACTGCCGCGGGATCCGTAAAATCATCCGCCGGCACATACACAGCCTGAGTGGAGGTAATTGCGCCGCTAACTGTATTGCATATCCGCTCTTCCAGCCTGGCTAATTCCGTTCCCAGGGTCGGCTGATAACCGAGACGGGAAGGTATTTGTCCCATAAGCCCTGACACCTCTGATCCGGCCTGGATAAAACGAAAAATATTGTCGATTAGAAGCAGCACATCCTGCCTCGCGTCATCTCTGAAATACTCGGCCATGGTCAGCGCTGCATGACCTACTCTGAACCTGGCGCCGGGCGGTTCATTCATCTGTCCGAACACCATTACTGTGTTATCAAGCACCCCGGCCTTCTTCATCTCGCGGTAAAGCTCCTCCCCTTCCCTGCATCGTTCACCAATACCGCAGAAGATGCTGACCCCCTCACGTTGGCCGACAACATTATGTATCATTTCGGTAATTATTACTGTCTTGCCGACACCGGCGCCACCAAAAAGACCGGCCTTTCCTCCCCTTTCCATAGGAGCCAGAACATCAATAGCCTTTATGCCGGTTTCAAAAATTTCAGGGGTTGTCGCGCGTTGACTGATGGGCACGGGCTCCCTGTAAACGGAACGCCATTCTCCGCCTTTGATTTCACCTTTTCTATCGATAGGTTCACCGAATAGATTGAACATTCTTCCAAGCAAATGCTTTCCTACCGGAACATGCAAAGGCCGGCCCGTATCAATAACCTGCGAACCAAGAGCCAGCCCCTGGGTCAGGGTCAGCGCAACACCGCGAATAACTTCTGAGCTGAGATGGGTCTCAACCTCGACGGCTATATTTCCGTTATCGCCTGTTCTCAAAAGGTTGTGAATATGAGGAAGTCTTTGGGGGAAATGAGCATCAATTACACTCCCGCGAACGGAAATAACTGTGCCGTGGTTCGATTGATTTAAAGGGTCATGCTCAGTCATTTTCACAAAAAGATTGCAAAAGATGTCTTTAAACTGTATAATAAACAAGAATATCCGGCAGTAATATCTACATCTTCTTTCCAATTACAATGGATACTTGATATTGTCAAGGTTGACATTCAATACAAATCCATCGACATTGAAAATGACACGCCTGTTTAAAAAACCCACATCCATCCAGCTAATTGTGGCTGGATTTATTTTTCTGATTTTTATCGGCGCTTTTCTTCTAACCTTGCCGTCCGCCTCTTCCAGCGGATATCGCCAATCCTTTTTGGATGCCCTGTTTACAGCCGGCTCCGCTGTCACTACAACCGGACTGGTGGTTGTGGACACAGGGTCATTCTATTCCCGCTTTGGACAAATAATTATCCTTGCGCTTTTTCAAATCGGCGGGCTGGGATATATGATAATAATAACCTTTGTAGTTCTTGGCATAGGCGGCCGGCTGTCTATCAGCGGACAAACTTTGCTGAGACAATCAATAACCCGGCCAACCCCTGTTGACATGATCCGCTTTGCAAAAATTATCCTCCTTTTCACCCTTGTATTCGAGCTGGCCGGAACCATTTTTCTTGGGCTCTCCTGGATGCGATTTTTCCCGTGCGGAAAAGCTTTTTACATGGCCGCCTTTCACTCAGTGTCCGCCTTTTGCACCGCCGGATTCTCCCTTTTCCCCGATAGCCTGAAAGCTTATAATAAATGCTATTCTATCAACCTCATAATCAGCCTTCTTGCCTTAGGCGGTGGAATCGGTTTTTTTTGCCTGTACGAACTTTTTGTCCTCCTGCCGGAAAAGCGGTTTATGAAACAAGCCATAAGATTATCAACACATACAAAAATAGTTCTTTCGAGCACGGCTCTTCTAATATTAGGCGGAGCAGGAATTATATGGGTAGCGGAAACCGGAGCTCAGGATTCAACCATTTTTCTTCGACCTTTCATGACCTCTATTTTCCAGGCCGTCTCCGCTTCAACAACTACCGGCTTCAATACAATCGAAATCGGAAATATGCATACATCCAGTCTCTGGACAATCCTTCTGCTTATGTTTGTAGGAGCTTCACCGGGAGGAACCGGTGGCGGGATTAAAACTGTCAGTTTTGTCTTGCTTCTTGTCTTTCTCCGTTCCTACCTTTCCGGCAGAAATGATATTTTCATTTTTAAAAACCGGATTCCACAGGAAACCATGCGAAAAGTTTTTTCTATAAGCATCACGGCAATGGTGTGGATTTTTACAGCCACCGGAATACTCATGTATACGGAAAAAGCAGCCGCTCTGCATATTCTTTTCCAGGTAGTCTCCGCTCTGGGAACAGTTGGACTTTCAACAGGCATAACCCCGGAGATGAGTTCAGCAGGAAAAGTGGTGATAATTCTTTCAATGTTTATCGGACGTGCAGGGCCGCTTGCCATCGCATATTCTCTGGTGGGGCGCCCAAAACCAGCTTCATTTACTTATCCGGAAGCAGATATAGTCGTAAGTTAAAGGAGAATATTAAATATGAAATATTTCATTGTTATAGGTCTGGGAACCTTCGGGCAAAATACAGCAATAGAGTTGGAAAACCTCGGGCATCAGGTGCTCATCATTGACCGGGACGAAAAAAGGGTGAATGCAATAAAAGAATTGGTGACTGAATCGATTATCGCTGATGCCACTGATAAAAAAGTTTTATCGGAATTTGTGAATAAAAATGTGGATGCTGTCATACTTAATATGGGCGATAATCTTGAAGCTAATGCTCTGACTACTCTTAACCTGATAAGCATTGGAGTTAAACGGATCATTATCAAAGCAAAAAATGATGCTTTCGGCAAAATATTAACCGCCATCGGGGCAACAGATATCATTTACTCTGAAAGAGAAGGAGCCAAACGGCTCGCCCAAAAACTCCATACCCCTAATCTGATCGAACACATTCCCCTCTCCCCTGAGTACGAAATCGTTGAACTTGCAATGCCTGATAAGTTCATAGGCAAAACACTTGACGAGCTTAAGATACGAAATAAATATAAGGTGGTAGTTATTGCCGTAAAAGATATTCTATCGAACGAATTTCATCTGATTCCTGGTGCTGATTTCGAGTTTTGTCAGAATAGCGCCATGATTATCATCGGCAAAACTTCTGATATTGACTGGCTGAGCTTTTAGGCTCCAGGTATCGGGTGTCAGGTGTTAGGTGTTAGCTTAAAGCAGTTATCTGTTTAATCCCTTAATCCTTTAGTGCTTTAATCCTTAACTTTACTTGACTAAAAATCTCAACAAATCGATGAGCGTAATATCGGCGACCACTCTTTTTTCATCATCTACAACAGGCATTTCATGCACATTGGTCCTGATCATTTTCTTCAATACAATCCCCACCTGTTCATTTTCAGTCGCCACCACTGTTTTTCTTTTCATTATGTCCTTTGCTGTTTCAGCGGTAATCATATTGATTAAAAACCTTGGGTGGATCTGGGGCTCATGGCTTGGAAAAAATACGTGTTTTGCAAGAGTCCCCAAAGAGATGAGGCCGGCAAGTTTTTTTTCATCATCAACTACATAAAGAAGACGCCTGTGCTCAAAACTGATCATGATGTCAACCACCTCTTTAATACTGGCATTTTCATGAATAAGCGGAACCCTTCTCTTTTTCAGAAGAGCGACCAGTTCGGCTACCTTTGTATTTTCTGTAACTTTTTCAACACGATTCATATTCTGTCCTTACGCCTCCCCTGCCCTTCTAAGTGAATACCGGACAAAAAACGGCGCTATCAGTTCATTGATTATTATTGATCCCAATACCGCGTTTACCATTATTTCCGACATATATGTATCTCCGAATACCTCCCCTGCTGCCAGGACAAGCCCAACTGTAACTCCGGCTTTTGGTAAAAGAGCCATGCCCAGATATTTTTTGACAGCCTCAGGCGCACGGGATATTTGAGCCCCAAAACTGCTCCCCAACAACTTTCCGGTAAAACGCCCCAGCACAATAATCAGAGAGATCAATCCAGCTGTCTGCATTACCTTCAAATCCATATGAGCCCCTGCCAGCGTGAAAAACATTCCAAATATAGGCTCTTCTATGCTTTCCACTACTGCAAAAAGATCCTCACGGTGCTTTACAAAATTGACCACAACAAACCCCATCATCATATTAGCAAGCAAAGGTGATACATTAAGGCTTATCGCAAGTCCGCCCGCCAAAAAAATGGCTCCTGCTATCACACCAAGGATTGCCTCCTTTCGCAATACAAAACCGATCAACTTTCTCAGGCACATTCCCAACACTCCGCCGATAGACAAAGAAAGGCATATAGAAAAGACAGGAGAAAATAGAAAACTCATTAAAGAAACCGCTTCCTGGTTTACAAATACATAAGCCATGGAAAAAGCAAAAGCGGCAAAAAGAATCGTAAGAGCGTCATCCAGGGCGATCACCCCTAATAGCATGGTAGTAAACGGCCCCTTTGCTCTGTATTCATGAACGATTGCCATAATTGCGGCAGGAGCTGTGGCAGCGCTGATAGCGCCGATCACAAACGCCATGGGAAAATATAATGTCCAGAAAGAGGACTGAATCGCTCCCAGGCTGTGAATAAAATAAAAAAACAGGGAAAGCATCAGCGTCGTCGAGATGAAAGCGCCAAAAGCCTGCGTAAATGTAATCCAGAAAATATGCTTTCCAAGCTTTTTCAACTTTATCAGGCTGAGAGATCCGCCGATTGAAAAGGCAATTATCGACAAAGCAATATCTGTAATTAGAGCCAGTTCTTCTTTAACCAGATTCTCATGGAACAGCCCCAGAAGCGAAGGGCTGAGCAGCACCCCAATTACAAGATATCCTGTGACACGAGGGGCATTAAAGTAGTTTGCTGCTTTTCCGCCTGTATAGCTCAAGAGAAGAAGCAGGCCTATGTAAACAAGTGGATGGATTGTTTCCATATTATTGAACGATCCAGATAGTTAAACCGCTTGAGTTAATCAAGACTTTGCTGGTTACACTGCCCATGAAAAGCTCCTTTATTTTCGAAAGACCCCGGCGTCCCAATACGATTGTTCCAAAACCGTTTTCACGCGCCTCTTGGAGAATATCGTCAGCAGCAGACCGGCTGCCGTCTATGACTTTTGTGGCGATCTGATCCCCGGGGAGCCCTGCATCAAGAAGTATTTCTTTTGCCTTTTTCATATATGGGGCAATCTGCTGACCTGCCTTGTTCCGCCAGAACTCTTCAAGATCAGGAGCCTCTTCAAGGGCCTCAAGAGGAACAAAGCGTC
The DNA here is from genome assembly GCA_014381545.1 of Candidatus Desulfaltia bathyphila. Lineage (GTDB taxonomy): Bacteria > Desulfobacterota > Desulfobacteria > Desulfobacterales > ETH-SRB1 > Desulfaltia > Desulfaltia bathyphila. The sequence goes on along the minus strand of JACNLL010000016.1, from coordinate 308 downwards.
TCAAATTTCTCATGGTATAAAAAATGGTTACCCTGCAATCGGTTCCGGCTAATATGAAACCGGCATGGTCAACAGCTCTCAAAGCATTGTCGGAGCTATCAACGGCGATGAGCGCCTTTTTTGAACGAACCCCGCCCCCCACTATCCACAGGGGGCAATCCCTGCAATACTCCACAAGCCTTGTGGAAATAGCGCCCATGATAAACGGTTTAAAATCTGTCCGTCCCCGCCTGGACATCAGAATAGTATCCGCCCTTTTATTTTTTGCCCAAAAGCGAATATCTCTGGCAATAGTACTTTCGCATTGC